>NZ_JBHTZA010000031.1:0-51190 GCF_042790555.1 Arthrobacter sp. NPDC056727
GGGCCGGCTCCTCGGGGCCGGCCCGCCGCCGTTTTTGTGCGTGGGGGCCGGCGGCCGTCAGGCCGCAGCGGCCGTCAGCATATGGCAGCGGCGCGGCGGCGGCGCTGCTGCAGGACAAGCCCCGCGACGCACAGCAGCACACCTGCCACGCCGACGGACACGAAGCCGCCCGCAGGCCCGACGCCGTCGATGAAGATTCCGGCCAGCGGAGCTCCCAGTGCCACGCCGGCGGTCAGCGCCGAACCGTACCAGCCCATGGCCTCGCCGCGCCTGGCCTCGTCGACGAGTTCGGCGACTTTCTCGGAAGCGGCCGATAGGACGGGTGCGCAGAGCAGCCCCGGCAGCAGCGACAGCAGGCTCAGGGTCAGCGTGTCGGTGGCGAAGCCCATGGGAATGGTCAGGGCCGCCATGCCCAGTAACAGGAGGAACGGAGAGACTGGGCGGTGCATCGCCCCGTACACCAGGCCGCCGACCACCGACGCGGCGCACCAGAAGAGGAACACCACGCCGATCTCGCCCTGGTGGCCGCCCGTCTCCAGCGCTGCCACGATGCCCACGTCTGTGCCGCTGAGCACCATGCCTGCGCCGGCGGCAACGACGAACACCGCGGCCACCGCAGCGGTGAACCAGCCGAAGCTGTGTGCCACCCGGCGCTTCAGAGCCGACCGCCGCCTGCTGCCCGCTGCCGCCGGACCGAGTTCGGCTGCAGCTTCCTGCAGGTGGGCGGGGGCGGCTGCCACCACGGCGACCTGTGCGGCCTCCTGCTCGTCCGCCTCGCACGCCTCCGAGCGGTCAGCGCTGCGGGTGGGCGGGTTGAACCACATGAGGAAGAGTCCGGCCAGCGATGTGGAGACTCCGACGGCGGTCAGCCCCAGCACGGAATGGCCGCTGGTGGCCACCACGGCACCGGCAGCCGGGCCGATCATGAACACCATCTCGGTACTGACCGCATCCAGGGCGAAGGCTGTCCGGCGCTGGTCACCGTCCGCCAGGACTCCCAACGACTGCCGCACCACACTGAAGATGGGAAGCGTCAGCAGGCCGCCCACGAACACGAGCGGCAGCAGCCACTGGTAGGAAACGTGCGGCACGATGGACCAGATGACGGTCTCTGAAATCACCGACGGGATCAGCGCCTTCCGCAGGCCGGCCGTATCCACCCGGCGGCCGCGCCACGGTGCGCCGAGGGCGATGCCAATGGTCATCACGGCCGCCGCCGTTCCCGCCGCGGCATAGCCCTCGCCGAGGGTCAGGACGATGTGCAGGGTCAGCAGGACGCCGGCTGCCGAATGGGGAATGCGGGCGATCATGCCGACGGCCAGGAGCCTGCGGATGGGCCGGACGGCCAGCAGCTCCCGGTACAGGCTGAAATTCACAGGTGGGTCCTCAGTTCCGCGGCCGCACAGCAGCGGCGGACCCCCGGGCCCGGCGGCTACTGCGCGGCGCGCCTTAGCTTGACTTCGATCGAATCAACGCGCTCACCAAACAATACATTCCGGCTCCACTCGGCTTGGAGGCCGGCGACCAGCCCCTGAACGGCAGCGGCGTCAAGGCCATCCTCGAGATACAGCACCACCCGCAGTTCCGGTCCGGACCCGCCGCCCTCGACGCGATGGCCAGAGGCAGTGGTGGTGGCCACTCCTCCGCCGGGAAGGACGTCGAGTCCGCGGACCGCGGGCTTGCCTTCGGCTCCGGCGCGAAGCACCGCTGCAAGCTCGGCGTCCCGGTAGGCGGGCACCCACTGCTGCTGTTGCGCGAGTGCCCAGACGCCCGGCCGACGGACAACGAAGGTCACCTCGGAACCGGGGTCAACGACCAGCAGTTCCGCTCCTTCGGAGACGGCGGACAAGGCCGCCCTCGCGGCGTAGACGGCCACGGGCCGCGCCTCCGGATGCCACGCGGCCAGGGCTCCCGCGGATGTGAAGACTGGCATGGCGAGACGGCCGTCCGGCGCCTTGAGCGTGACCAGCGCCATGTCCGCCTGCTTGTCGGCGTGCACGCCGTGCGCACCCTCGGCCTCCTCCGCCAGTTGGGCGACCACGGGGACAAAGACGCGGGCAGTGGCCAGCGAGGCGACCACGGCGGCTTCGTCGCCGTTGCCCGCAACAAGAGCGGAGACTGCGGTGAGATAACCGGCGTCGGCTGTGCCGTCGTCGTCCTCGAAGTTGTGGATCTTGGCGTCGTCACCGGCGAGGCTGCGCCCGGCCCAGGGCTGGCCGGCAGAATCCGTGGCGCCACCGGCCCTTGCGAGGGCGGCCTCGATGTGGCCGGGCAGCCGGCGCGGCTGCGCACCCCGACCGGCAAGGGGCAAGTCCGCTGCCGGCCCGCCATCCGCGGGGTTGCTGTGATGCTCGGCCACGGCGAAGCCCTAGCGGCGTCCGGCGACGTCGAGGGCCTCGGGCAGCGTGAAGGCGCCGGCGTACAGCGCCTTGCCGACGATGGCGCCTTCGACGCCGAGCGGCACCAGGGAACGTAGCACCTTCAGGTCATCAAGGCTGGAGATGCCGCCGGATGCCACCACGGGCTTGCCGGTCTTCTCCACCATCTGGCGCAGCAGCTCAACGTTCGGCCCCTGCAGCGTGCCGTCCTTGGTGACGTCGGTGACCACGTATCGGGCGCAGCCGGCCTCTTCAAGGCGGCCGAGCACGTCCCACAGGTCCCCGCCTTCCTTGGTCCAGCCGCGTCCGGCGAGGGTGGTCCCCCGGACGTCCAGGCCGACGGCGATCCGGTCACCGAAGCGGTCGATGGCCCGTGCAGTCCATTCCGGGTTCTCCAGGGCGGCGGTGCCGAGGTTGACCCGGGCGACACCCAGGTCCAGTGCCTTCTCCAGGGACTCGTCGTCGCGAAGGCCGCCGGAGAGCTCAACCTTGATGTCCAGCCGGCCCACCACTTCGCGCAGCAGGTCCGCGTTCGAGCCGCGTCCGAAGGCGGCGTCCAGGTCCACCAGGTGGACCCATTCCGCGCCCTGCTGCTGCCAGTTCAGTGCCGCCTCCAGCGGCGTTCCGTAGCTCGTTTCGCTGCCGGCTTCGCCCTGGACCAGGCGGACGGCCTGGCCGTTCACGACGTCGACGGCGGGCAGCAGTTCAAGTACCGGCAGCTCGTTTGGGCTGGTCATCGGGGTCCTCAGTTCTTGTAGGCGCTGGTTCCCGTGGGCGCCGTCTTCCGCGGCGCACACGGCGGTTTGGTTGGTTACTTGCCGGGGAGGGTCAGCAGGTAGGCGGCCAGCAGCGACATGGCCGCCAGCACGCAGAAGCCGATCTGGATCCAGAGCGGCTTGCGCTGCTGCCTGAAGGACAGGGCGCCGCCCACCAGGAGGCCGCCCAGTCCCATCAGGAGGATTGACCACATTTAGGCGTCCGCCGGCTGCCGGGAGTGGGAACCGCGGAGCCCGTCGACCCAGTTCTTCAGCAGGCGCGCGCCGGCGTCACCGGACTTTTCCGGGTGGAACTGGGTGGCGCAGAGGGGGCCATTCTCCACGGCCGCGATGAAGGGTGCGCCGTGCTCGGACCACGTGACCAGCGGCGGGGCCATCCGGGGCTGGATGACGTCGAAATCCCAGTTCTGGACGCCGTACGAGTGCACGAAGTAGAAGCGCTCACCCTCGACGCCGTCGAACAGCTTGGAGCCTTCGGGAACCTTGACGGTGTTCCACCCCATGTGCGGCACCACTTCGGCCGGCAGGAGCTCCACCTTGCCGGGCCACTCCCCCATGCCTTCGGCTTCTGTTCCGTGTTCAACGCCGGCCTCGAAGAGCACCTGCAGGCCCACGCAGATGCCCATAACCGGGCGTCCGCCGGCAACGCGGCGGCCGATCATCCGGATGCCGTCCACGGCCTTGAGCTCACGCATTACCGTTTCGAAGGCGCCGACGCCGGGCACAACAAGCCCGTCGGCGTTCAGCACGTCCTCGGGCTTGGAGCTCAGGATGACCTCAGCACCGGCACGCTCCAGGGCACGCACGGCCGAGCGGACGTTGCCCGAGCCGTAGTCCAGGACGGTGACGGTGGGCTTACCCTCCGGGGATGCCGGCTTCTGGGTGGCCGAAGGATCGAGGATCGCGCCCTCGCGCAGTACTTTTCCGGTCACAGTGCCCCCTTGGTGGACGGGATGCCTTCGACGCGGGGGTCCGGCTCGACGGCCGCGCGGAGCGCCCTGGCGAAGGCCTTGAACTGGGCTTCCACGATGTGGTGCGGGTCGCGGCCGGCGATGACGTTCATGTGCAGGCAGATGCCGGCGTGCAGCGTGATGGCCTCGAACACGTGCCGGGTCAGCGATCCCGTGAAGTGGCCGCCGATCAGGTGGTACTCCTGCCCGGCGGGCTCGCCGCCGTGCACCAGGTAGGGCCGGCCGGAGACGTCGACGACGGCGTGCGCCAGGGCCTCGTCCAGGGGCACGGTGGCCTCGCCGAAGCGGCGGATGCCCGCCTTGTTGCCCAGGGCTGTGCGCAGAACCTCGCCGAACGTGATGGCAACGTCCTCCACCGTGTGGTGCACGTCAATGTGGGTATCGCCGGTGGCCTTGACGGTCATGTCGATCAGTGAGTGCTTGCACAGCGCCGTCAGCATGTGGTCATAGAACGGGACCGACGTGCTGATGTCCGACACTCCGGTGCCGTCGAGGTTGATCTCCACCAGCACGGAGGATTCGCTGGTGGCGCGCTCCATGCGTGCAGTCCGTGCCTCGGCAGCCTTGATTCCGGTGTCGCTCATGGTGATAGGTGTCCTTTGACGAAGGATGGGGGCGGACCAGACATGGTCCATGGTCAAGTTTAGGCCGGAAGTGCTGCCTGCCCGGCCAGGATGCTTTCCAGCGTCTCCAGGAAGGCTGTGGTTTCGGTCTCAGTGCCGGCGGTGACCCGCAGGTGGCCGGCAATGCCGACGTCCCGGACGAGCACCCCGGCGTCCAGCAACCCCTGCCAGACCTCATGGGGGTTTTCCAGGCCGCCAAAGAAGACGTAGTTGGAGTCGGACGCCGCCGGCCGCAGCCCCATCCGCGTCAGCTCCGCCACGATCCGGTCGCGCTGGCGCTTGATGTCCTGGACGTCCGCCATGAGTGCTTCCCGGTGCTGCAGCGCAGCGAGGGCGGTTGCCTGCGTGACGGCCGAGAGGTGGTAGGGCAGGCGCACCAGCCGGAGGGCATCGGTCACCTCGGGGGCCGCTGCCATGTAGCCGAGGCGGGCGCCGGCAAGCGCGAACGCCTTGCTCATGGTCCGGGAGACGATGAGCCGTTCCCGGCCGGGCAGCAGCGTAAGTGCGCTGGGCGTGCCGTCATGGGCAAACTCGTGGTAGGCCTCATCCACGACCACCACGGCCTGGCTTGCCTCGCCTGCCTCGTAGACAGCTTCGACCACATCAAGGCCCAGACCGGTGCCGGTGGGGTTGTTGGGTGAGCACAGGAAGACGATGTTGGGCTGCAGTTCGCGGACCTGCCGGGCGGCGGACTCGGCGCTGAGGCCGTAGTCACCGGCACGCTTGCCGGCGATGTAGGCGGTGTCGGTGCCGCTGGCGAGCAACGGGTACATGGAGTACGTCGGGGGAAAGCTCAGGAGCGAGCGGCCCGGGCCGCCGAAGGCCTGGAGGATCTGCTGGAGGACCTCGTTGGAGCCGTTGGCTGCCCAGAGGTTGTCCGCGCCGAGGCCGTGGCCCAGGTATTCCGCCAGGGCTTCGCGAAGGTCGGTGAATTCGCGGTCGGGGTACCGGTTGAGCCCGGCGGCGGCCTCGGATACCGCCGCGGTAATTGCCGCCCGCACGTCGGCGGGCACGCCATGGGTGTTCTCGTTGACGTTGAGCAGGATCGGAACATCCAACTGCGGTGCGCCGTAAGGGCTCAGCCCCTTCAGGTTGGTCCGGAGGGGCAGTCGGTTCAGTCGCTCAAGCTGGTCAGTCACCAGGACAGTTTAAGGAACCCGGAGGGCCGGCCGGAAACTGTGACGGCCGAGGTGTCTGGAAGGCGCGTCCGGAAGGCGCTTTCTGCCGCCCGCATTTCGAGGGCAATGCCCCGACGACCCCACGTCGCCGCGCTCTCACTTGTTGGGCACATACAGCTGCTGCCCGGGCATGACCTTCCCGGCCTGAAGGTCGTTGAGCTGGACGATGTCCGCAATCACATCGCGGGGGTCGCGGTCCGGGTCCACTTTTCCGGCGATGGCCCAGAGCGATTCGCCGGGCTGCACCGTAACGGAAACCGTGGGCGTCACGGACAGTCCGTTGGCGTTGTCTGCTGCTTTGGCCGGCGAGTTCAGAAGCCCCGCCAGGGACAGGATAAGGGCTGCCAGCAGGACAAGCGGCAGGCCGATCAGGACAATCCGCCCGCGGCGGGTAAGGCGAAGGCGCGGCGGCTTGCCCGGGCGGGATGCGGCAGCGGACACGGTCGGTGCGCCCGGCTGACCAACCGCGCTCAGGTGGCGGACTGCGCCTCGCTCACCAGCTGCGCTCACGTGCCCGGCTGAGCCGCTCTTACCAACTGCGCTCACGTGCCCGGCCGAGCTGCGCCGACCGGCCGCGCTGCGCCGGGAACCTGTGAACCGGACTGCTGTTGAAGCTTTTGAAGCCGTTGAAGCTGACATGGCGTGAGCCCTCCTGGACCGGGTTGTACTACCTCGCGTTCGAACAAACAGTTCGAACACCGGGCCGACTAGCCGCCCTCACTAGAACACATGTTCGAACTTTGCTTTTCCTAGTTTTAGCACCTATCAACGAATTAAGTCGAGACTCGCTAGAACAAATGTTTGAAAAAGCTGTATGGCTGGCCTACGTTGGAAATCACAGAACAACCACATCTGCAGTTGATCAGCAGGGTCTGACATTTTTCAGGCCGGAAGTTCCCGGCAACTGCAGCTACAGCGCCGGGAGGAACGGAAAGGCGTTGGCGAACATGGCAGCACAGGCCTCTGACGGCAAGGCTCCCCAGCGCAGCCCGCGGTCTCAGCGGACCCCCAAAGGACTCACCGTCCGCCAGAAAAAGATCCTGGAAACCATCCAGCGATCGGTGAACGATAACGGCTACCCGCCGTCGATGCGGGAAATCGGCGACACCGTCGGGCTGGCCAGCCTGTCCAGCGTGACGCACCAGCTCTCGCAGCTGGAAAAGCTCGGCTACCTGCGTCGCGACCCCAAGCGGCCGCGCGCCATGGAGGTCCTGATGCCGCTCACTCTGGATGCGGGGACGGCAAAGCCCGGCAGCGCGGACAAAGCCCCCGCCCTGAGCCCGGCAGGCGCCACCGTGTCCGAGCTGCCCAGCGCGATGGACACCGCCATGGTGCCACTGGTGGGCCGGATCGCCGCAGGCGGCCCCATTCTCGCCGACCAGATGGTGGAGGACCTGATGCCGCTGCCCCGCCAGCTGGTGGGCCACGGCGAACTCTTTATGCTCAAGGTCGCCGGCGACTCCATGGTGGACGCCGCCATCTGCGACGGGGACTGGGTTGTGGTCCGCCGGCAAAGCGACGCCGTCAACGGTGACATCGTCGCGGCGCTGCTCGACGATGAAGCCACGGTCAAGACGTTCCGGCAGCGCGACGGCCACACCTGGCTGCTACCGCAAAACACCCAGTACGAGCCCATCCTCGGCGACCACGCCGTTGTTATGGGCAAGGTGGTTTCCGTACTCCGTTCGCTGTAGCTTCCTGCCCCGGAACGTCACCCTGAAAGCCTCAAGCCCCGGGCAGCGCTAGCCGCCCGGGGCTTCGTTATGCCTGCGCGCCGGCGAGCCGCTCGAGTGCAGCCACGGCGGTCTTCCGGTCTGTTGTGGGCCAGAACGGCGGCAGGGCGGCCCGCAGGAATCCGCCGTAACGTTCTGTGGACAGCCGCGAGTCCAGCACCGCCACCACGCCCTTGTCGTTCGTGGACCGGATGAGCCGTCCCGCGCCCTGGGCAAGCCTGATGGCCGCGTGCGTGGCGGATACGGACATGAAGCCGTTGCCGCCGGCCTGGGCGACAGCCCGCGACCGCGCGGTCATCAGCGGATCGTCCGGCCGCGGGAAGGGAATCCTGTCGATCACCACCAGGCGGCACGAACCGCCCGGTACGTCGACGCCCTGCCACAGTGACATGGTGCCGAACAGGCAGGTGTCGGGCTCATCGGCGAACTGCTTCACGAGGGCCGTCATGGTGGACTCGCCCTGGCAGAGAATGCTGACATCCAGCCGGGTGCGCAGGGTGTCTGCCGCTTCCTCTGCGGCCCGCCGCGAGGAAAACAGGCACAGCGCTCCCCCGCCGGAGGCGCGGATCAGTGACTCGAGTTCGTCCAGCGCCTCGGGTGACGTGCCGCGGCCGGGCTTCGGAAGGTGGCCCGCCACATAGAGGATGCCCTGCCGCGGGTAGTCAAAGGGCGAACCGACGTCGACGCCGGTCCAGCTCGGCGCGCCGTCGCCCACCAGGCCCAGGCCGCCGGCCGCGGGTTCGAATGCAGAGCCGATGGCGAGCGTGGCCGATGTCAGCACCACGGTATGCCCGGCGAACAGGCCTTCCCTGAGCCGGCCTGCCACGCTGAGCGGCGCGATGTTGACCAGTGCCGGGGCGGTCTCGTCGGGCGCCGAGTACCCCTGCTGGGGATCAAAGGTGCTGTTCCGGGAGAACCAGACCACCTCGCGGTTTTCCCGGGCGGCGATGAGCCGTTCACAAAGCTCCAAAATCGCCAGCAGACGGGACCGCGCGAGCTGCCGCCCGCCGTCGGCCGTGGTGTTGCTGTCACCCTTGGAATCGGACAGTGCCGCCCGGCAGGCCTCACGAAGCTGGTCCACGCAGTCCAGCTGTTCGTCGTTGAGCCCGTTGGGCAGCAGGCCGCTGGGTACGCCGGCGAGAGCCACCTCGAGGTTGGCGGCCGCGGTGTTGAGGGCGTCAACGGTAATGCCTGTGTGCTTGCGGGCGCCTGACGCTGCGGCGTGGACCATGGCCACCGAGAGCTGCCCCGAAACGGCGCCGGTGACCCGGTCCTGGAGTTCATGCGCCTCGTCCACCACCACGACGTCGTACTCCGGCAGCACCGCCAGCCCTTCGAAGGCGCTGACGGCGAGCATGGCATGGTTGGTCACCACGACGTCGGCTTCCGCGGCGTTGTGCCGGGCAAGTTCACTGAAGCACTCTTCGGCGAGGGGGCACTTCTGCGAGCCGAGGCATTCCATGGAGGTGACAGACACCTGCCGCCAGGCGCGGTCCGTGACGCCGGGCAGCAGCTCGTCCCTGTCACCGGTGGTGGTCTGCTCCGCCCATTCGCGGAGCCGGACCACTTCCTTGCCGAGCTGCGAGGAGGGGCCGCCCATCGCCGCAGCGAAGTGCGGGACGCTGGTGTCCTCGCCGAGTGAGAAGAGCTGGCCCTCCGATGGTTCCTCGGAGGGAAAGCCGCCCTCCAGCTTGTGCCGGCAGACGTAGTTGGCGCGGCCCTTGACCAACGCAATTTTCACAGGCCGGTCGAGTGCTGGTTTGAGGCTTTCCAGCAGCCGGGGAAGGTCCCGGCCCACGATCTGGGTCTGCAGGGCAAGGGTGGCGGTCGATACCAGCGCAGGCTTGTTGCTCTCCAGCGAGTGCGCGATGAGCGGGATCAGGTAAGCCAGCGACTTGCCGGTTCCCGTGCCGGCCTGAACCAGCAGATGGTCTCCCGTTTCGATTGCGCGTGCCACCTGCCGGGCCATCTCGTGCTGGCCGGTGCGGCTTTGGCCGCCCATGCCTGCCACGGCACGGTCGAGCAGGTCAAGCACACGCTGCTCGCCGGCCGTGGCACCCGCTGCGGCTGCCGCCCCGTCAGTCATTGGTGGTGAAGGATTCCAGTTCAGCCGCAAGTCCTTCCCGCACCATGACCACGGCGCGGGTTCCGCCCTCTTCGTGGTCGAGGCTCAGGATCTCCGCGTCGGAGTCATGGAGCTTACTGATGAGGTCGCCACGGTGGTACGGGACGAGGAGCTGCATCTTGACGTTCGGCCGCGGGATGGCCTCGCTGATGGCTTTGAGCAGCTCGGCAATGCCCTCCCCCGTACGGGCCGAAACCACCACGTGCCGCGGTTCGCGCTGCTTGAGCCGCTCCACCACAAAGGGGTCGGCGGCGTCGGCCTTGTTCAGGACGATGATCTCGGGCACCTTGCGGGCGTCCACTTCGGCGAACACCGAGCGCACGGCGGCGATCTGGCCTTCCGGGTCCGGGTGGGACACGTCCACGACGTGCAGGATCAGGTCTGCATCCGCAACTTCCTCCAGTGTGGAGCGGAAGGCCTCCACCAGCTGGGTGGGAAGCGAACGGACGAAGCCCACGGTGTCAGCCAGGGTATAGCCCATGCCATCGGACGTCTCAGCCTTGCGGACAGTGGGGTCCAGGGTGGCGAACAGGGCGTTCTCCACCAGGACGCCGGCGTCGGTCAGGCGGTTCAGCAGCGAGGACTTCCCGGCGTTGGTATACCCGGCGATGGCCACGGAGGGGACTTCATTACGACGGCGGTTGGCCCGTTTGGTCTCCCGTGCCGGCTTCATCGCGGCGATCTCGCGCCGCAGCTTGGCCATCCGGGTACGGATCCTCCGCCTGTCCAGTTCGATCTTGGTTTCACCGGGACCACGGGAGCCCATGCCGGCGCCTGCGCCGCCCACCTGGCCACCGGCCTGGCGGGACATGGATTCACCCCAGCCACGGAGGCGCGGGAGGAGGTATTCGAGCTGTGCCAGCTCCACCTGTGCCTTGCCTTCGCGGCTCTTGGCATGCTGGGCGAAGATGTCGAGGATGAGGGCGGTGCGGTCGATGACCTTCACCTTGACGATGTCTTCAAGGCCGCGACGCTGGGACGGCGCGAGCTCGGCGTCCACCACGACGGTGTCGGCGCCGGTGGACATCACGACGTCCTTGAGTTCCAAGGCCTTGCCCGACCCCAGGAACGTGCCGGGGTCCGGCTTGGCGCGCCGCTGGACGAGTCCGTCAAGGACTTCCGAGCCCGCTGTTTCCGCCAGCGCGGCGAGTTCGCGCAGCGAGTTTTCGGCGTCGGCGAGCGTGCCTTCAGTCCAAAGACCTGCGAGGACAACCCGTTCCAGGCGCAGCTGCCGGTATTCGACTTCGGTGACGTCTTCAAGTTCGGTGGACAGCCCGGCTGTGCGCCGCAGAGCCCGCCGTTCCTCGAGATCCTGCTGGTCGCCGTCGAATGTGCTGTGCTCTTCGGAGAGCTGCGAGATGGCCTGCGCCTTACCCAGGACACCCTTGCTGTCGGCGCGGCTGCCATCGGCTGCCGCTGCGTTCCTGGCCGGGACGTCCTTGGCGAGGATCCGGTCGATGACAGCCTGGATCTCCTCGGGACTCATGTCCTGGGCGGCTGGCTCGGATCCGGAATTTTGCTGATTGGTCATGGTCTCCTTTGAAGGTTCTGCATCTTCAGAATAGTGCTGATTGCCGCCGTTGGCTGCGGTATTCGCGCTGGGCTGACTGCGAGGGGTCATGGAGGTGCTCCTGACATGCCGGCAGCGGACACGCTGGACGGCGGGAAGTGGACTGATCGAGTGCTGTTTGGGCTGCGCTGTTTTGGCTGTGCCACGGCGGAAGGTGTTACACCTGCATCGCGTGGGAGGGCGCCCCGGGCCGGTGCCGGCGGCTAAACGCCGCGGGCAAAGAAATGCCGGCTACTCAAAAATCAGGAACATGCGTTCAAGGATAGCAGAACGCGGCTACCGGTTTTCGCGCACGCCTGGTTTCCCATCCGGCGGGCAGCCCACTAATCTGGCCAGTTATGGAGTCTGCCCACTATTTCAGCGCCTCACCTGCGGGGCCGTTCACCCGCAAGCCCCTCACAGTGGAACTGGCCGGTGAAACGCGGAAGCTGCAGACCTCGTCCGGCATCTTCAGCCCCGACGGCATCGACAAGGGGACGGCCATTCTGCTGTCCGATGTGCCCGCCCCGGCACCGCAGGGGAACCTGCTCGACATCGGCTGCGGCTGGGGGCCCATCGCCCTGACCATGGCCCTCCGGGCACCGCACGCGCAGGTCTACGCGGTGGACGTCAACGAGCGCTGCATCACGCTCACGAACGAAAATGCCGCACTGCTTGGGCTGGCCAACGTCAGCGCCAGCACGCCGGAGGACGTGGATCCCGAAATCCGATTCGACACCATCTGGTCCAATCCGCCGATCCGGATCGGCAAGGATGAACTGCACTCCCTCCTGCTGATGTGGCTGCCGAGGCTGGCGCCGGGCGGTTCAGCGTGGCTGGTGGTGCAGAAGAACCTGGGCTCGGATTCGCTTCAGCGCTGGCTGGCCGAGGTGCTGGATGATTCCTTCACGGTGACGCGGGAAAGCACGTCCAAGTCGTTCAGGGTCCTGCGGGTCAGGAAAGCGTCCCGGTAGCAACAATCGTTGCCGGGCCGCTGAGTTCAACGTGCTCGCGGCCGCCGGCAACGGTGAAGAACTTCACGCCCACAACGCCGCCCGGCACCTTTACCTGCCAGGCGTCCGGGGCGCCCTGCCCGGCCCAGTGGCGGATGGCCACCGCAGCCGCGCAGGCGCCGGTGCCGCAGGACTGAGTTTCGCCGACGCCGCGTTCGTGGACGCGCATGGTCACGGTGCCCACGCCGTCGTGCACCAGCGGCTCGGCCGGTACAACGAACTCAACGTTGGTGCCGTTGGCCGGGGTCGGGTCGACGTGCGGGGCGGTAAACAGCCTGGTGTCCCGGAGTTCGGACAGCTCGGCAAGGGCAACGACGGTGTGGGGGTTGCCCATGCTGACGGACAGCGCCGGCCGCGGCACCTCGAGACCGTCGGCGCTGACGAGTGAGTCCATGGCGCGGGCCGCTGCCTCGTCGGGGAAAATGAACTCCCAGGGGCCCATGTCGACAGCGTAACCGTCACCTGTGCGGACAATGGTCTTAACGCCGCCGCGGGTGCCGATGGTCAGCGAACCGCCGGCGGGAAGTTCCGCCAGGCCTTCGGCCAGGAGGAAGTGGACAAAGACGCGCACGCCGTTGCCGCACATTTCGGACAGGGAACCGTCCCCGTTCCGGTAGTCCATGAACCATTCGGCGTCGGGGTTTTCGGCAAGCACCTGGCGGCCCTCGTCAAGGAGCCGGGACGGGACGGCGCGGATGAGGCCGTCGCCGCCGATGCCGCGGTGGCGGTCGCACAGCTGGGCGACCTGCTCCGCGGAGATGGCGTGCACGCCCTCCGGGTCGGCGACCAGGACGAAGTCGTTGCCTGTGCCATGGCCCTTGGAGAACCGCAGTCCGCTCAGTGTGGTGGCGGCGGGCCGGGCTGTTTCTGCAAGGGTTTCATTCATGGTTCAAGGTTACCCGGCTGCCGGCGGCGCCGGGAAAACGGCCAGGATCCGGCACGGTGGCCGCGGGCGCCGGTCAGGAGGATGCCGGCGATCACGATCCCACCCCCTGTTATCTGGGCCATGGAGTAGGGATGCCCGGCGAGGATGGTGAAGAAGGCTGTAAAGACGGTGATGAGGTTGAGGAACACCCCGGCTTTGCCGGCCGGGATGACTGTCAGGGCGCGGTTCCAGAGCAGGTACGACATCACAGACGGGAAGAGGGCGATGAAGGCCAGCGAAATGATGGCGCCCTGCGTGGGCGGCAGGGCCGGGCCGCCGGCGGCGAAGCTGAGTGGCGTGAGCACGGCAACGGTGATCCCGGCCTGCATGGCTGTGGCGGTTATCGGCGGCAGCGGCGGGGCCAGGCGCCCGGTGATCGTGTAGGCGGACCACGCTGCGATGGCCCCGATCATGAACAGTTCGCCGGTTCCGAATCCCGCATGCAGGAGCTTGTCCAGGTCGCCGTTGCTGAGGACCAGCAGCACTCCGGCCAGCGCGATCAGGACCCCGCCAACAGCCCTGCGGGTCAGACGCTCCCGAAGGAATGCGGCCGCTGCCAGGGTGATCAGTGCCGGGTTGAACGCGTTGATGAGGGACGCGCTGAAGGCATCTGTGTGTTCCAGAGCCGTGTACAGAAGCAGGTTGTAGCCCAGCAGTCCGAAGACACTGAGGGCGATCAGCCACGGCCACGCGGCCAGTACCTGCCGCCAGTGCGGGCGCTCCACCACGTGGGCAATGGCCAGCAGCGGAACCAGGGCGAGTGACCAGCGCAGCAACACGAGGCTGAGGGGGTCGATGCTCTCGACCGCGCCGGCCCCGACAACGTAGTTGCCGGCCCAGAACAGCGTTGCCCCCAACAGCGAGGCGATCGCAACTGTCAGGGCCCGCCGCGAGGAGCGCTTGGACTTGGTGGCCACTGCAAGGGTCATAAGGGTCTTTCGTCAGTACGTTGGTGCCTGCTCAGCCGGAGAGGGCTGCCGCCTTGGCAGCCAGCTCCGGGTCCTGCCAGTCCAGCCAACTGATGCGGGGGTCGGCCCGGAACCACGTCAGCTGCCGGCGGGCAAACTGCCTGGTGGCCACGACGGTTTCTTCGGCTGCCTGCGGCACGTCCGCCTCGCCGTCGAGCACTTTGAGGAACTGGGAGTAGCCCAGCGCGCGGGGTGCGGTCTTGCCCCGCCGAAGGCCTTGGGCGTCCAGCCGTTCGACCTCCGCCAGCAGTCCCCGCTCCACCATCCGGTGCACCCGGATAGCGAGCCGGTCCCGCAGCTGTTCCCGGTCAACCTCCAGCCCGATCTGGATGGCCGGCTGGTAATACTCGCGGGTTGGCATGAAGGAGCTGAACGGGCGGCCCGTCAGCTCGAACACCTCCAGCGCGCGGATGATGCGGCGCGCATCGCCGAGGCGCCCCGCGGAAACGGGATCCACTGCCCGGAGCCGGTCCAGCAGCACGCCCGTCCCTGCCACGGCATTTTCCCGCTCAAGCCGGCCGCGGATTTCCGGGTCGGTTCCCGGGAAGTCCAGCACGTCCAGGGCGGCGCGTACGTAGAGGCCGGACCCACCGGCCAGGATCGCACGCTTGCCGCGGCGGTGGATGTCGGCGACGGCGGCTCTCGCCTGCTGCTGGAAATCGGACACCGACGCCTCCTGCGTCACGTCCAGGATGTCCAGCAGGTGGTGCCGGACGCCCTTTTGTTCGGCCTCCGTGACCTTCGCGGTGCCGATGTCCATGCCGCGGTAGAACTGCATGGCGTCGGCGTTGATCACCTCGCCGTTCAGGGACAGGGCAAGTTCGACGGCCAGGTCGGATTTGCCCGATCCGGTGGATCCGACGACCGCTATGACAGGGGGCTGGCCCGCCACCGGGTCAGCGGCCCCGGACCGGGAGCGACGGCATGCCGAGCGACACGCCGGTCCTGCCGCCCGGGGCCGCTGCACCCGGTGTTGGGACGCCGCAGGAGTCGGCCTGCGCCCGGTCCCAGGCATCGCCGGCGCGGGACCGGCGCAGGGAGTAGTCGGCTGCGGTGGCCGGATCGGCGATAAGGTGGAAGGCGGCCGCTTCGGTAACCGTGACTGTCACCAGGTCGCCGGGCCTCGGGGCAGGAGCTCCTTCGGGAACGGTGAAGTGGACCAGTCGCTGGTCCTGTGAACGGCCCGAAAGGCGGTGGGTCTCCTCGGACTTCCGGCCGGACTGGGCTGTGACCATGACCTCGACACGGCGTCCCAGCTGTTTGGCGTTCTCTTCCGCTGCGATGCGGTCCTGAAGCGCAGTCAGGCGCTCAAAGCGTTCCTGTACGACGGCCTTGGGCAGCTGGTCCGGCAGGTCCGCGGCCGGGGTACCGGGCCGCTTGGAGTACTGGAAGGTGAAGGCGGTGGCGAAGCGCGACTTTTCGACGACGTCCAGCGTGGCCCGGAAGTCCTCCTCCGTCTCCCCCGGGAATCCGACAATGATGTCCGTGGAGATCGCAGCGTGCGGCATCTTGGCACGGACCTTGTCGAGGATGCCGAGGAACTTTGCCGACCGGTAGGAACGCTTCATGTCCCGCAGCACCTTGTCCGAGCCGGACTGGAGCGGCATGTGCAGCTGCGGCATGACATTGGGCGTCTCGGCCATGGCGTCGATGACGTCATCGGTGAACGCCGCCGGGTGGGGGCTGGTGAAGCGCACACGTTCGAGGCCCGGGATCTCACCGCAGGCCCGCAGCAGCTTGGAAAAGGCCTGGCGGTCGCCGAACTCCACCCCGTACGAGTTCACGTTCTGGCCGAGCAGGGTCACTTCGATGGCACCGTCATCCACCAGAGCCTGGACCTCGGCGAGGATCTCCCCGGGCCGGCGGTCCTTCTCCTTGCCGCGCAGGGCAGGGACGATACAGAAAGTGCAGGTGTTGTTGCAGCCGACCGAAATGGAGACCCAGCCGGAGTAGACGGAGTCGCGCTTGGTGGGCAGCGTGGAGGGGAAGACGGCCAGCGACTCGAGGATCTCCAGCTGCGCCTCGTTGTTGTGGCGGGCCCTGTCCAGCAGCGCGGGCAGGGCGCCGACGTTGTGCGTGCCGAAGACCGCATCGACCCAGGGCGCCTTCTTCAGGATGGTTTCGCGGTCCTTCTGGGCGAGGCAGCCGCCGACTGCGATCTGCATTCCCGGGTTGGCTGCCTTGATCGGCGCCAGTTGGCCGAGGTTGCCGTAGAGCTTGTTGTCGGCGTTTTCCCGCACCGCGCAGGTGTTGAAGACAACGACGTCGGCTTGGGCACCGTCGGCCGGCACATAGCCGGCGGCCTCCAGCATGCCCGCCATGCGCTCGGAGTCGTGAACGTTCATCTGGCAGCCGAACGTTCGCACCTGGTAGGTGCGGTGCACAGCGGCATCGTCAGTTGTTGCGTTTTCGGTGCCGGTTGCGGGGGAAGGATAGGTCAGACTCACCCATTAAGGGTAACGGGTGCGCTCACTGCCGGTGAGCGGTGGCCTGCCGGTGCCCTCCTAGTGCGCCGGGTGCTCGTAATCCGCAGTTCCCTCGTAATGCGCAGTTCCCTCGTAATGCGCTGTTCCCTCGTAATGCGCTGCACCGCCGGCCGCAGCGTCCAGGACCTCGCCCACGATCCGGAAGGCCTGCGCCGGCTGGTACCCCTTGCGTGCAAGCATGGATGCAAGGCGCCGCGTGGTCTTGTCCCGTTCGGCCCGGTCTGTCAGGTCCGTTCCCGGCCGCAGCTTGCGTTCCACGAGATGGCGCGCGGCAGCTTCTTCGTCCTCGTCGCTCAGCTGCTCCAGGGCGGACGCCGCCGTATCGGCGTCAATGCCCTTTTCCGCGAGTTCGCGCCGAAGCGCCCCCTTGGCCAGCCTCCGCGTTTGCGACCTGCTCCGTACCCACATGTCCGCGAATTCGGCGTCGTCCACGAGCCTGACCTCTTCGAACCGGTCCAGGACAGCCGCGGCGATGTCCTCCGGCACGTTGCGCTCGGCCAGCTTGCGTTCCAGCTGCAGGCGGCTCTTGGGTGATGCGGTCAGTTGGCGCAGGACGATGGCGCGGGCCACAGATGCCGGATCCGCCTCGCGGTCCTGGTCGGGTTCCGGACCGGCCCCTGCCGTGCGGTCCCCTCCGGCCTTGGCGAAGGCCGAAGGGGACCGGCGTTTGCTAGAAGCCGTCAACGGCCTTCAGCTTCGGTGAGGCTTCAGCGTCGGCAGCAGGCTTGGTTCCCACGCCGAGCTTTTCCTTGATCAGGCGCTCGAGTTCCGCGGCGAGTTCGGGGTTGTCGCGCAGGAAGCGGCGCGAGTTCTCCATGCCCTGGCCAAGCTGGTCGCCGTCGTAGGTGAACCATGAGCCGGACTTCTTGATGATGCCGTGCTCCACGCCCATGTCGATGATGCCGCCCTCGCGGGAGATGCCCTGGCCGTAGATGATGTCGAACTCGGCGATCTTGAAGGGCGGGGCCATCTTGTTCTTGACGATCTTGGCCTTGGTGCGGTTACCGACGGAGTCGGCACCTTCCTTCAGGGTCTGGATGCGGCGGACGTCGATACGCACGGAGGCGTAGAACTTCAGTGCCTTGCCACCAGTGGTGGTTTCCGGTGAGCCGAAGAACACCCCGATCTTTTCACGCAGCTGGTTGATGAAGATGGCGGTGGTCTTGGTCTGGCTCAGCCGTCCGGTGATCTTTCGCAGGGCCTGGCTCATGAGGCGCGCCTGCAGGCCGACGTGGCTGTCTCCCATGTCGCCTTCGATTTCCGCGCGCGGCACCAGGGCTGCCACGGAGTCGATGACCACGATGTCCAGCGAGCCGGAGCCCACCAGCATGTCCATGATCTCGAGGGCCTGTTCACCGGTGTCCGGCTGGGAGACGAGCAGCGCGTCCGTGTCCACGCCGAGCTTGGCGGCGTACTCCGGATCGAGGGCGTGCTCGGCGTCGATGAACGCTGCAATGCCGCCGTTGCGCTGGGCGTTGGCCACGGCATGCAGGGCGACCGTGGTTTTACCTGACGATTCGGGGCCATAGATCTCAATGACGCGGCCCCGCGGAAGGCCTCCGATTCCCAGTGCGACGTCCAGCGCGATGGAGCCTGTGGGGATGACTTCGATCGGGGCGCGTGTTTCGTCGCCCAGCCGCATGATCGATCCCTTGCCGAACTGCTTGTCAATCTGCGCGAGCGCTGCTTCCAGCGCCTTTTCACGATCCGGGGCTGCCGCCATGGTTCACACCTCTAATGCTTTCTCGCTTTGGAGGGGCCTCTGCGGCCCTTTGTCTGTCATCACCGACGCTAGTGCCACCCGCTGACATTATTGCCGGGCTGGCCTGCGTATGTGGAAAAACCCGCTGAAAAAAGCATAGTCGCACCCGAACAGATATTCGAACAACTGCCCGGCGTGTCAACAGCTTCCCGGGCAGGACAGCGGCTCGCTAGACGAGATCCGCCCCGCCCTGGCGCGGCTTGATGTCACGGCCGAGGCGGCGTTCCTCGGGGACATCCTGCACGTCGCACACCGCCAGCCAGATGTCGCGCGGATTGATGCCTGCGGCGAGGGCCTGGGCCGCCGTGCGGCCGCCGACGCCGGCAAGGACGAGCGAGCCGCCCAGCACGCGCGAGTAGCCGGAGCCGAACTCATCGTCCATCAGCCGCCAGAAATCACTAATCCTCACGAAATAGAGTCTCTCACGGACGCTGACTCTAGAATGGTTGCCATGAGCAACCCCGCTGAAGCCCCCGGAGCCACCGTCCCCTACGAGGACACGATTGATGCGGCGCTGACCAATGTGGAGCATCAGATCAGCATTTTCTGGCGCCGGGCGCGGTCCGTGTCCCAGCAACTGTCGCGCGAGGTCCATCCGGATATGGAGCCCGCCGCCTATGGCCTGCTCACGGTGATCCGCAAGAACGCACCCATCCGGCTGACCGAACTTGCCTCCTGCATCGGCGTCGGCAAGCCTTCCGTCAGCAGGCAGATCGCCTTCCTCGAAAGCATTGGCCTGGTGGTCAAGGAAGCCGACCCGCTGGACGGACGTGCCCAAACGATCCGGCTCACCGCCGTGGGCGAGGAGAAGATGCACCAGGTGCAGGACGCCCGCCGGCAGGTGTTCCGGGAACGCCTGGGTGAATGGCCCGTCGAGGACCTCGAGGCACTGGCCAGCTACATGGCCAAGCTCAACGCCACGTACGAACGCGACGGATTCCCCCGCGACGGCGCTCTCTAAATAACCGGCGCCCCCTAAATAGCTTCAGGACACGACGAAGGCCTCCGGCACAGAGCCGGAGGCCTTTGCTGCAGTTGTGTGGTCTTGGTTACCCGGCGCTTGGTTACCGGGCGCCCGAGAGCAGTTCCGTGGCGAGTTCGCTGTTAAGCTCGCTGTTCAGGTCACGCTCCAGGTCACGGGCGTAACGCTGGGAGAATTCCTGCGGGACAGTGTCCGGCACGGCAACGCCTTCAGCGACAGCCACGCGGTCGCTGACCTCGCGGAGCATGCTGGAAAGCGGAACATCCAGCGCCGAACAGATCGAGGACAGGAGTTCGGAGGAAGCTTCCTTCTGGCCGCGTTCCACTTCACTCAGGTAACCCAGGGATACCCGGGCGCTGTGCGAAACTTCGCGGAGGGTGCGCCCCTGGCGCTGGCGGACATCGCGCAGGACATCACCGATTTCGTGACGAAGTACAACCATCTTGCGCTCCTTCTGTTCGCTCTTGGCCTGATCGGCGAGGCCCACGTCCTTCCAGCGGACAACGCCGTTTACGGACACGGGCTGCTTTACCATCTGTATCGCCTTGCTCCCTCATGGTTCCGGTTCACTGTGACGCAAACCGCATATGTTCTCTTCATCCTAGGCGCCTCCCTCAGGGAGAGGCGACACAATGTGACAACTATTCGGAATCGCTTTTTGTTCCCGGCAACCTTACTCCCGGTAGCTTAGCGCAGCCAGGGGCCCGGCCAAGGCGGCCGGAGGATCAGCCCAGCGCAGCCAGGGCTTCCTGAAGACGCTCCAACGCGGCGCCACAGGCCAGCCCCCGGATCTCGGCCCTGGTGCCCTCAAAGCTGTAGGGAAAGGCCTGCACGCCGTTGGCGGTTGCGACGCCGACGTACACCGTTCCCACGGCCTTGCCGTCGTGCGCGTCCGGGCCGGCGACGCCCGTGGTGGAGACGGCCAGGTCCGCGCCGCAGACCCGCCGCGCTCCCTCGGCCATGGCGGCGGCCACGGCTTCATCCACGGATCCGACGGCGTCCAGCAGCTCCTGCGGGACGCCAAGAACCTCACGCTTCACGGTGTTGTTGTAGGAGATCACACCGCCCTGCAACATGGCCGATGCCCCGGGGGTGTCGGCCAGCATTGCCGCGACCATGCCCGCGGTCAGTGACTCCGCGGTGGCCACGGTGACGCCACGCCCGACGGCCGCCGCAACGGCTTCGCCGGCGATCCGGTGCAGATTCGTCACTGCTGGCCCTCCTGCTTATGAATGTCCTGGTTGGGGATGTCCTTCATGGGCATGTCTTCGCTGCGGGCGTCCCGGTTGGACGTGTCCTGCCCCGCACTCTCCTGCACCGCATTCTCCTGCAGGCCGGCATCCTCGGCCCGCCGGCGGAGGCCTTCCGACCTGACTTTCAGCGCCTGAACGACGTATTCGACGCCGGTCCAGACCGTGATCAGCACGGCCGCCAGCATCACAGCGAAGGCCACCCAGGTCAGCCAGGGCGCGATGGATCCCAGCGGAAGAAGGTAAAGGAAAATCGCAACGGTCTGCACCACGGTCTTGAGCTTGCCGCCGCGCGATGCCGGGATGACGCCGTACCGGATCACGAAGAACCGAAGCGCCGTGATCCCCCACTCCCGGACCAGGATCACCAGCGTGATCCACCAGGGCAGCTCGCCCAGGAGGGACAGCATGACCAGGGCGGAGCCGGTCAGCAGCTTGTCTGCGATGGGGTCGGCGATCTTGCCGAAGTCGGTGACCAGTCCCCTGCTGCGGGCGATGTCGCCGTCGAGCTTGTCCGTGTAAATGGCGACGGCGAACGCCGCCACGGCAGCCCAGCGCCACCCGCCGGACTCGCTGTGCAGGCCCGGGGCATCGGCGACGAGAAACCAGACGAAGAACGGCACCAGCACAATGCGGAGCATCGTGAGGATGTTGGGAAGATTCCAGATCCCGGAGCTGTTGGAGCCGGCCGCGGTCGCTTCGGTGCTAGTCACCCTTCTAGGCTACCGTCTTCACGACTACCGGCCGGTGAGGGACCAGGCGTCCTCGGACCCGTCCCCGTCATCACCGGAACCGTCCGCGCCGTCGTAATACTCGATGCTCTGGGTGCGGTTGTCCAGGTCAGCGGCTACGAGGTCCTCGGCATAGCCGCCCTGCGCGATGTTGGCGTTGGCGTTGTCGCTGAGCGCGGCGGTCTGCGAATCAGCCGTGGCCGGGGCCTCCTGTCCCTTCATCGCAGCCAGCACGGCAGCGAGGTCGTCCGGCTTGACCAGCACGTCGCGTGCCTTGGAGCCTTCGGACGGCCCGACGACGCCCCGTGATTCGAGCAGGTCCATGAGGCGGCCGGCCTTGGCGAAGCCGACGCGGAGCTTGCGCTGCAGCATCGACGTCGAACCGAACTGGGTGGTGACCACCAGCTCCGTGGCCTGCAGCAGCACTTCGAGGTCGTCCCCGATGTCGTCGTCGATCTGCTTCTTCTCGGCTTCGGGCGCGACGTCGTCACGGTAGACGGCCTGGAGCTGGCCCTTGACGTGCTCCACGACGTTGTGGATCTCGGACTCGCTGACCCACGCGCCCTGCACACGCATCGCCTTGGAGGCACCCATCGGCAGGAACAGCGCGTCACCCTGCCCGATCAGCTTCTCCGCACCGGGCTGGTCCAGGACCACGCGGGAGTCGGTCACGGAGGAGGTGGCGAACGCCATGCGCGAGGGCACGTTGGCCTTGATCAGACCGGTAACCACGTCAACGGACGGGCGCTGGGTGGCAAGCACCAGGTGGATGCCGGCGGCACGGGCCAGCTGCGTGATGCGGACGATGGAGTCCTCGACGTCGCGCGGTGCCACCATCATCAGGTCGGCGAGTTCGTCCACAATCACCAGGAGGTACGGGTAGGGCCGGATGACGCGCTTGGAATCAACAGGGGGCTGGACCTTGCCGGCGCGGACTGCCTTGTTGAAGTCGTCGATGTGCTTAAAGCCGTAGTTGGCGAGGTCGTCGTAGCGGGCGTCCATCTCGCGGACCACCCACTGCAGCGCCTCGGCGGCCTTCTTGGGGTTGGTGATGATGGGCGTGATGAGGTGCGGCACGCCTTCGTAGGCGGTCAGCTCCACGCGCTTGGGGTCCACCATGACCATGCGGACCTCGTCCGGGGTGGCGCGCATCAGCAGCGACGTGATCATGGAGTTCACGAAGGAGGACTTACCGGCACCGGTGGCCCCGGCGACCAGCAGGTGGGGCATTTTCGCGAGGTTGGCAACGACGTAGCCGCCCTCAACGTCCTTGCCGACGCCCATGACCATGGGATGGTCGGTGCGGCGGGCGTTCTGGCTGCGCAGGACATCGCCGAGCGACACGGTCTCGCGGTCAGTGTTGGGGATCTCGATGCCGATGGCGGACTTGCCCGGGATGGGGCTGAGGATGCGCACGTCGCTCGAGGCGACAGCGTAGGAGATGTTCTTGGACAGGGCCGTGACCCGCTCCACCTTGGTGCCGGGCGCCAGTTCGATCTCGTACCGGGTCACGGTCGGGCCACGGCTGAAGCCGGTCACCGTGGCATCCACATTGAACTGCTGGAGTGTGTCCGTCAGCGCGGCCACGACGGCGTCGTTGGCTTCCGTGCGTTCCTTGGGAATGGAACCGGGCGTCAGCACATCGGAGGACGGCAGCGTATAGGTGACGTCGCCGGCGAGGGACAGCTGCTCCGTGCGCTGGGGAATGGGGGTGGGCAGCGGCGCAGGCGCCACAGGCTTGGACGGCACGTGCACGGCAGCGGCCGGAGCTGCGCCGGGTGCGGCCGCCGCGCCGGCCATGCCCGGGGCCACGAGGGGGATGGCCTCGGTGGCGTTCTCGGCATCGGCGCCCTTGCCGAGTCCCTGGGCGGCCTTGATCTTTTCGACGGCGATCTCAGCCTGGGTGGGCCGCCGGACTCCGGGGGCCACAGCAGGCGGTTCCTTGCGGGCAGCAGGTGACGGGTCGTCGTCGTCGATTACGGCGTGCTCAAAGGCTTCGTCGCCGACGTAGCCCTCCAGCCGGGGGTCGGTTTCCTCATCCTTGCCGAAGAGCCGCTTGCGCTTCTTCTTCGGGGCGGGAGGGCTGCTTTCGTACAGGTAGCTGCGGTCGTGGACGTCGCCGTCGTGCTCCTGGAGGTCGATGCCCATCAGGTGCTCATAGGCCCCGCGCAGCCGCCGCGGAATGGCGCCGAACGGTGTGGCCGTGACAATGAGCACGGACACGAAGGCCAGCAGCCCGTACAGGACCACCGGGACGGCGGGGTGAATGGCGGCCAGCGGGGAGGCCGCCAGGAAACCCAGCATGCCGCCGGCCTGCCGCAGCCCGTCGAAGCCCTCGCTGGCTGTCGGCTGGCCGCCCACGATGTGTGCGATGCCGCAGCCGGCGAACGTCATCATGAGGAAGCCGATGCCCACGCGGTTGTTTCCGCGGCCGTCAACCGGCTGCCGGAACAGCCTGCACGCGCACACGAAGAGCATGAGCGGAAGGACCAGCGACATCCAGCCGAAAGTGCCGTTGACGACGGCGTAGACGGCATCCGGGAACCAGCCGCGGAGGCCCCACCAGGCGAAGGTGGCGATGAAGACCGCCAGGGCCAGGTTGAACAGGGCAGCCCCGTCGCGGCGGTCCTCCGGCGCCACGTCACTGACGTCCTGGCCGATGCGGCGCACTCCCCCGCCCACCACGTGGCCGATGCCCTGCCAGGCCCCGCCGGCCACCCGCAGCAGCCAGGGCTGCCGGTGTTCGACGGCGGGAAGCTGGCGCGTGCGGGCACTGCCGCCGGACGATCCGGCCCGGCCGGACCTGGCAGCCGACGAGCCGCTGCGGCCGGTGGATGCGCCCGATTTACTGCTGGAGGTACGTTTTGGCGCGGGGGAAGTACGTGTGGCCATATCTGCCACGGTACTCCACTGCGGCCGCTGGGCCGCGGATTTCCGGGCCTTCGGGGGCTGTGTTCAGCTGCCTTTGGCTGGGTGCAGCCCCCGAAACCGGCAGTTATGCCTCCAGGACCACCGGGATGATCATGGGGCGACGGCGCAGCTTGCGGTTGACCCACGTGCCGATGACCCGGCGGATGATCTGCTGCAGCTGATGGTTGGTGTGGTCCGCGTTGCTGAGCACGGCCTCCTCCAGCGCGGCGTTGATCTTGGGGATGATGTCGTCGAAGACTGAATCGTCCTCGGCGACGCCGCGGGCATGGATTTCGGGACCGGAGACAACCTTGCCGGTGGCCCGGTTGATGACCGTGATGATGGAGATGAAGCCTTCATCGCCCAGGACCCGGCGGTCCTTGAGGTCCGCGTCGGTGATTTCGCCGACGCTGGAGCCGTCCACATACACGAAGCCGACCTCGACCTGGCCCACGATGTCGGCCTGGTGGTCACGAAGGTCGATCACCGTGCCGTTGTCCGCCAGCAGCACGCTGGCCGTCGGAACGCCCGACTCCTCGGCGATCTTGCCGTTGGCGATCAGGTGGCGGGTCTCGCCGTGCACCGGCATGGCGTTCAGCGGCTCAAGGATGTTGTAGCAGTAGAGCAGTTCACCCGCCGCGGCGTGGCCGGACACGTGGACCTTGGCGTTGCCCTTGTGGATCACGTCGGCGCCGAGCTTCAGCAGGCCGTTGATGATGCGGAAGACGGCGTTCTCGTTGCCGGGAATGAGGCTGGACGCGAGGATGACGGTGTCGCCCTGGCCCACCACCACACGGTGGTCGCCGTTGGCCATGCGTGACAGCGCGGCCATGGGCTCGCCCTGGGAGCCGGTGGACATGAGCACCACGCGGTTGTCGGGCAGCGTATCGATGTTCTTCAGGTCCACCAGGATGCCGTCCGGCACGTGCAGGTAGCCAAGTTTGGCGGCGATGGCCATGTTCCGGACCATGGACCGCCCCACGAAGGCGACGTTGCGGCCGTGTTTGTACGCTGCATCCAGGACCTGCTGCACCCTGTGGACGTGCGAGGAGAACGACGCCACGATGATGCGCTTGCTGGCCTGGGCGAAGAGCCGGTCCAGGGTGGGGCCGATCTCCTTTTCGGCAGTGGTGAATCCGGGGACGTCGGCGTTGGTGGAGTCGGACATGAACAGGTCCACGCCTTCTTCACCCAGCTTGGCGAAATGCCGGAGATCGGTGATGCGGCCGTCCAGCGGCAGCTGGTCCATCTTGAAGTCACCCGTGTGCAGCACCGTGCCGCCGGCTGTGCGGATGAAGACCGCCAGGGCGTCCGGAATGGAGTGGTTGACGGCAACAAACTCGCACTGGAAGGGGCCGAACTGCTCCACCTGTCCCTCTTTGACGGACAGGGTGTAGGGCCTGATCCGGTGTTCCTGGAGCTTGGCTTCCACCAGCGCCAGGGTCAGCTGGGATCCCACGAGCGGAATGTCGTTGCGGAGCCGCAGCAGATAGGGAACGGCGCCGATGTGGTCCTCGTGGCCGTGCGTCAGGACGACGGCAACGATGTCATCGACCCGGTCCTCGATGTAGGAGAAATCTGGCAGGATCAGGTCAACGCCGGGCTGGGTTTCCTCGGGGAAGAGGACTCCGCAGTCCACAACCAGCAGCTTGCCGTCGATTTCGAACACAGCCATGTTCCGGCCAATTTCGCCCAGCCCGCCCAGCGGGACAATCCGCAGGGTGCCCTTGGCAAGGCGGGGAGGCGTAACGAGGCCGGGGAGGGCTACTTGGGTCATAATGCACTTCTTTCCAGACGGAAGAGTGCCGGTCTCAGTCCGTCAGGAAAAGACCAGCCCTCCTTCCGCCAAGTCCTCGCGGATGGTTTCGATCTCGGCTTCGTCCGGCTCCACGAGGGGCAAGCGGACAATCGAGTTGGGCAGGACTCCCTGCCATTTAAGAATTTGCTTGGCAGCAACGGCGCCCTGGACACGGGTCATCGTGGCGCGCACTACGGGTTCAAGCTCGAAGTTGATCTTGCGGGCCGTTCCGAGGTCGTTCGCGTTGATCGCGTCGATGAGCTCCCGGAAGCGGCGGGTCACCACGTGCGTGGTGACACCGACGAGGCCCACGGCGCCAAGGGCCATCCACTGCAGGGTCAGGCCGTCGTCGCCGGAGTAGAAGGCAAGGTCGGTCTCGGCCAGAACACGGGTGGCCGCGGCGAAATCGGCCTTGGCGTCCTTGACGGCCACGATATTCGGGTGCTGCGCCAGGCGGATCATGGTGTCCGGCGCGATCTCGATGGAGGACCGTCCGGGGATGTCGTAGAGCATGACGGGAAGGTCCGTGGCGGAGGCGACGGTCTCGAAGTGGGCCCGGACACCGGCCTGGCTGGGCTTGTTGTAGTACGGCGTGACGATCAGCAGGCCGTCGACGCCGAGCTTGGCGGCTTCCTGGGACAGGTGCACCGAGTGGGCGGTGTCGTTGGTCCCGGTGCCGGCGATGACGGCGGCACGACCGCCGACGGCTTCCATCACGGCGCGGAACATGCCGAGGTTTTCCTCGTCGGTGAGGGTGGACGTCTCGCCGGTGGTTCCTGTGACGACGAGGCCATCGCAGCCGTCGTCGACAAGCTTGCTGGCCAGTTCCGCAGCCTGCTGGTAATCGACCTTGCCGTCCGTGGTGAACGGGGTGACCATGGCGGTCAGGAGGGTGCCCAGGGCAGGAATGTTCGCGGAAGTGTCAGCCATGGGAAAAACGTTACCCTGTCACGTGCAGGTTAGGACAATGGCCGCCGCGTGATGAGCGTCAAATTGCGGCGCAGACGCTGGCTGCAGCCGGCCGCCGGGCGTCTGCCGGTCAGCCCGCCTGCATCGGACAGCTTCCAGGCTCAGGGGCCAGGCACCAGCGCGGCTGCCGGTACCGACCTGGTTACCGGCACCGACCTGGTTACCGGCACCGGCTGGGTTACCGGTACCGGCTGGGTTACCGGTACCGATTCAGGGATCCCCGCCGTAGTACAGCGGTGACCACTTCCGTTCCGGTGCCGCCCGCGTGCTGCATCGACAGCCCGTCGGGCCCCCAGAAACCACTCAGCCCACAGGATGGCCCCAGCGGCGAACGGCCGCCCAGGTTGGCAAGGACGCTGTACATGCGGTTATCCATGGCCCGCGCTCCGAGGTGCAGCCCCAGCCGATGGCCTTCCTCCTGCGTGTAGAGTGCCGAAACTGCGTACACGTCAGCTCCGGCGGCGGCAGCAGCACCGGAGTGTGCAGGATGGGCCGCGTCGAAGCAGATGGCCAGTGCGATCTTCCAGCCATCCACGTCCAGCAACAGCGGCTCCCGCCTTGCCTCATGTCCCGACGCTGCTTCACGTCCTGGACCTGCTTCAAATCCTGGTCCTGCTTCGAACAGAGACTGCTCGCCGCCATGAAGGTGAGCCTTGAAACCGCACTCTTCCGTGCCGTTCGGGTGGACGGCGAGCGATGCCAGCCGCGGTGTACCGTCCGGCTCCCGGAAGGGTGCGCCAACGACGGCGGTGATCCCGGTCCTGCGGCAGATCTCCCGAATGGGGGCTAAGCGGCGGTCCGCGGGCGCCACCCACAGGTCCCCGACCCCTTGGCCTTCCTTCCTTCGATCCCCGCCCGCTTGGTCGCTGCCCCATCGGCCGCTGCCCCACCTGTCACTGCCGCGAAGCAGCGGCAGGTCGTATCCCGTAAGGGAGAGCTCGGGAAACAGCACGAGCCTTGCCCCGTGCGAGTCGGCGTCCTCGATGAGGCGGACATGCTCCGGCACATTGGCTTCGATGCCGCCGTCCAGGGCCGTGTACTGCACGGCGGAGACGGTCAGCGGTGCTGTCACAGGTGCTGTCACGAGCCCATCCTAGGCGGGGCCTGGCCTAAGCGGTATCGGCCCCGGGTGGTATCGGCCTTGAGCGGATCGACCCTCGGCGGTAACGGCCCCCGGTGGCGTCGGCACTAGCTGGTGTCGGCACCCGAGCAGTACCGCTCCACGGCCACCTCCCGCAACGATTCGGCCCACAAGGCAAGGCGCTGGGCGGCGCGGACGTAGTGGAACAGTTCAGTGGGAGTCAGGGCGTCGACATCCGTTTCGGACAGCCTGCGTGCAAGCTCCGCACCGGGCGCCTGAGCCGAGAGTGCAACGCCTTCCCGGCCCCATTGGACATCTTCGGCCGGCTCCCCGCCACGAGCTGCCGGAAGAGGTAGTCCACCACACCGGGGCTCATCGCCTTCAGGGGGTCACCCTTGAGCGGATCACCCTTCGGTGGATCAGCCTTGGATGGATCAGCCCGCCGCGCGTCACCCCTTCGCGGATCGGCTCTGTGCCCGCCGACTCCGGGCGGACCAGCCTTCGGCGCAGGAGCCTGGAGGGGATCACTCTTGAGCCGGCGCCCACCAGGCTCGAGTCCTTCCAGCTGGTGGCCTGCCGAACGTCCGGATGACTTCTTCATGCCGAAATACTATTCGAACATATATTCGAATACAAGACCGTCCCACCCGATGCTGATGCCGGACCCGATTCGGAGCCACTGACAGCGGAGCGGTGAAGACCACGGCGAGGAAACAATGCCCTGTTTCCATGGATCCTCGAGTGCTTCACTGGAAGGTACGACGGCGACCTGGCCGCCTTCCGCCGGCACCGGAGGTAGTCGAATGCGCAGGATCATCCTGATGATGTCGGTGTCCCTGGACGGATACTTCGAGCGGCTCGACCGGGACATCAGCTGGCACTTGGTGGACGACGAACTCCTCCGCTACCTCAACGGGCGGTTCCGGACGATGAGCGCCTTCATGTCCGGGCGCATCACCCATGAGCTGATGGCCGGTTACTGGCCCGCGGCCGACCAGGATCCCGATCTGTCGGCGCCGATGCGCGAGTTCGCCGGGATCTGGCGCGGGATGCCCAAGTTCGTGTTTTCCCGGACCCTCACCCAGGCCGGCTGGAACACTACGGTGATTCACGACGTCGTGCCTGAACACATCGCCGAACTGAAGGCCCGGCCCGGCGGCGACATCGCCCTTAGCGGCGCCAACTTGGCTTCCGCATTCATGCGGCAGGGCCTGATCGACGAATTCCGGATCCTTGTCCATCCCGTGGTTCTGGGCAAGGGCCGGCCGCTGTTCGAAGACCCGGACATCAGTATGAGCCTCAGGCTCATGGAAACGCGGTCCTTCGGCAACGGCGTGGTTTTGCTTCATTACTCGAGCGGCGGCGCCTAAGTGCCACGGCCCGGAGACAGCCGTTCATGAAAGCCGGGGCCCCAGTGCCGATATGAGACGATCACATCATGACCTCGCGGAGCACGGCTGCATCGTCCAAAACAGCGAAGGGGCCGGCGTCAGGCATCCGTCTGGCCGGTATTGATGCTGCCCGCGGCCTGGCCCTCCTGGGCATGATGGCCACGCACCTGCTCCCCACCTTCGAGCCCAATGCCGCCCTGACCCCGACCTGGGTGGGCCTGACGTTCTCCGGCCGCGCGGCAGCCCTGTTTGCAGTGCTCGCCGGCATCGGCCTCGCTTTGTCCACCGGCAAGCAACAGCCTCTTGACGGCCCCGCGCTCACTGCCGCACGGCGCGGCATCGCGATGCGCGCACTGGTGATTGCCGTCGTCGGGCTTGCACTCGGCGGACTCGACGTCAACGTCGCGGTCATCCTGGTGCATTACGCGGTGCTGTTCCTGTGCGTGCTGCCGTTCATCGGGCTGCGGCTGAAGGCACTGTGCGCCTGGGCAGCGGGCTGGATCCTGCTTTCGCCGCTGCTTGCCTTCCTGCTGCGCCCCTGGCTCATGGCCGCGGAGCCGCCGCTGCAGCTCAAACACAACCCCGGATGGGAAGACCTCGCCACCCCGGGCCGGCTGCTCGGCGACCTGTTCCTGACCGGTTACTACCCGGTGTTCCAGTGGATCTCCTACCTGCTGGTGGGACTCATCATCGGCAGGCTCGCACTGACAACGGCAATCGTCCCGGTGCTGCTGCTGCTCGGCGGCATTGCAGTGGGGGCCTTCGCCAAAGTCCTGGGCACCGCGGCGATGGAGCAATGGGGCGGGCGCGCCGCCCTACAGGACATCCTCACGGACCCCAACTATCCGCTGGACAGCCTCCTGCAGGTGAATCTGGCCGGTGTCCGCCAGGAAGGATCCTGGTGGTGGCTGGCCGGCAGTGCACCCCATTCCGGAACCACGCTGGATCTGCTGCATACCAGCGGCGTGGCGGCCGCCGTCGTCGGCCTTTGCCTCCTGGTGGGCCGGCTGGGGCAGTGGCTGGCCCTGGACCTTCTGCTTCCGCTGCGCGGGCCGGGCGCCATGACGCTGACCCTGTACACCGCCCATGTGTGCGTTGTGGCGTCGTTCCACCTCAAACCCTTGCCGGTGGGCTGGACAGAGGACGGGATGTACTTCGCCCACGCGGCGCTGGCCATACTGATCGGGATGGTCTTCACGATCCTCAAATGGCGCGGTCCGCTGGAATGGTTCGGGCACGCCGCGAACCAGGTGGGGCGGCACCAGCCGGCAAAGGTCCGCTGAGCCGGCTGTACCTGGCTACCGGGCCACCGCGTCCCCGGAGTCACGGAACAACCGTACGGCGTCGCGCATGGACGAACGTGCCCGCTTCCGGTCACCGGAGGCGTCATAGGCGCAGCTGAGCCGGAACCAGGAGCGCCAGTCATCCGGCGCCGCTTCGGTTTCCGCGCGGTACTTCTCGAACTCCTGGTCCGCCGCCGCCCGGATGATCCTGCCGGCCGGCGTGCGCGGCAGGTTGTCCTCCGGCAAGCCGCCTTCGGCCTCAAGCACCCGTGCCATCTGTTCAGTCCGGGCACCGAAAAGGAGTTCCCGGATCAGGGCCCAGGCGCCGATCACGGGCAGCACGAGATACGCCGCGCCGATGGCCTTGGCCACAGGCTGGGCGTCCGTCAGCAGCAGAACGGAGCGCTGGAAGGACACCACCAGATAGAAGACCAGCAGGAGCGTCACAGCACCCACCCAGATCTTGGTGCGGTTTGTCCTTAGCCACCCAAGAAGAGGTTTCACTGCCTTACAGCCCCAGGTCCAGGTAACCGTCCAGGCCAACAGTGAGTCCGGGGTGCGCTGCCACGCTGCGCACGCCCAGAAGGACACCGGGCATGAACGAAGCCCGGTCGAAGGAATCGTGACGCAGCGTCAGCTGCTCCCCCGGGCCGCCGAGCAGGACTTCCTGGTGTGCCACGAGCCCCCGGAGCCGGACGCTGTGCACGCGCACGCCGTCCACCTCGCAGCCGCGGGCACCGGCAAGTTCAGTCGTGGTGGCATCGGGGCTGGGGCCGACGCCGGCCGCTTCGCGTTCGGCTGCCACCAGCTGGGCGGTGCGCACCGCGGTGCCCGAGGGCGCATCCACCTTGTCCGGGTGGTGGAGTTCGATGATCTCCACGGATTCGAAGTACTTGGAGGCCTTGGCGGCGAATGCCGACGTGAGCACGGAGCCCAGGGCAAAGTTGGGCGCAATGAGCACGCCAACTTCCGGGTGGGCGGCCAGCAGAGTCTCCAGCGACTCCAGCCTGCCCAGGTCCCAGCCCGTGGTGCCCACCACGGCGTGCATGCCGTTTTCGACGGCGAAGCGGACGTTCTCCTCGGTGCTTTCCGGAACGGTGAGGTCCACGACGTACCGGGCACCGGCATCGATCAAAGTTTTGAGGGAGTCACCGCGCCCCAGCGCAGCAACGAGCTTCATGTCGGCTGCGGCCTCCACAGCTTTCACGGCCTCGGCGCCCATGCGCCCGTTTGCGCCCAGAACGGCGACAGGAAGTTGTTGGGTCATGGATTCAACACTACCGTTCGCGCGCGCGCCGGACGGAACCGGGGCGCATGCGTTACCTCACGCCTGCAGCGCCTGTTTCCCCGGCTTTTACTCCCCGGCCCCGACCCATTCAACCGTGCCGTCGCTGAAGAACTGCTCCTTCCAGATCGGCACCTGCGCCTTGACCCGGTCCACCAGCTCGGAGCAGACGGCGAAGGCCTGCCCGCGGTGGGCGGCCGCCACGGCGCAGACGAGCGCGGGATCGCCAATCTCCAGCGGGCCCACCCGGTGGGCAACCCAGATCCGGATCGGCGGGTTCCCGAAATCAGACCCTTCGGGCCCGGCTGCTTCGGCCTGTTCGGCCACCAGCTTCGCGACGACGTCGTCCAGCACCTTCCGGGCGGTCGGGTGGGCGCTGTAGCTGAGCCGGTCGACCGGCTTGCCGCCGTCGTGGTTGCGGACCACGCCGCTGAAGCTGACCACGGCACCGGCGGTGTCCGACTCCACGGCGGCGATGGCCTGGTCCACGGAGATGGGTTCGGTGCTGAGCACCGCGTGTACTACTTCGAACGATGCCTCAGTGGCCATGTCCGCCCTCCAACTGGTCGCACAGGTGCCCGATCACCGGGTCCAGGACGGACAGGCCGTCCATGACTCCCTTGGGTGATCCGGGCAGGTTGATGATGAATGTCCGGCCCGCCGAACCGGCGTGCCCCCTGCTCAGCATTGCATGGGGGGTCTTGGCCGTTCCAAACTGCCTGATCCCTTCCATGATGCCCGGGATTTCGCGGTCCAGCAGCGGCAGCGTCATTTCCGGCGTGCGGTCATCCGGGCTGAGGCCGGTGCCGCCGCTGGTGATGACGACGGCGGGTTCCTGGGTCAGGAGCGCCCTGATCGCCGCCCCGACGGGCTCGCCGTCAGGCACCACCATAACCGGATAGGGCACGAAGCCGTGTTCGGTGAGCCAGTCAGTGATGACCGGCCCGGTCTCGTCCTGGTACACGCCGGAGGCTGCGCGGGTTGACGCGATGACGACGCCGGCCTTCCGGCCGTGCACTTCGCCGTGGACGTGCGCTCCCCTGGTGTTGGCGCTGGGTGTGCTCACAGGGCCCAGTCCCCGCTCTTGCCGCCGCTCTTCGCCAGCACCTTGATGTCGGTGAGGACCGCGTGCTTGTCCACGGCCTTGATCATGTCGTACACGCTCAGCGCTGCCACGGAGGCGGCCGTGAGAGCCTCCATTTCGACGCCGGTCACACCCCGGGTCTTGACGGTGGCCAGGATGTCCACGGTCTCGGGCCCAAGCTCAAAGTCGACCGTCACTTTTGAAATCGGCAGCGGGTGGCACAGCGGAATCAGCTCAGGGGTCTTCTTGGCCGCCATGATCCCGGCAACGCGGGCGACGGCCAGGGCGTCGCCCTTCGGCAGGCCGCCGGTTCCCAGCAGCGCCAGGACCTCGGCAGTACTGTGGACCGTCGCCGTGGCCGTGGCCTCGCGCGTGGTCTCCGGCTTTTCTGAGACGTCCACCATCTGGGCGGTGCCGTCACGGCGCAGGTGCGTCAGGGCGCCGTGGTCATTTTCTGCAGTCACAACATCCATACTTCCACTTCGTCGCCCTCGTTAAGAACGGTGGTGCCAACAGGTACATGCACCAGGGCGTTGGAGTGGGCCAGCGCCTGCACCAGGTGGGAGCTTTCGCCGCCCTGCAGCCGGACAGTGCCGTCGCCCTGCAATGATCCGCGGCGGACCTGGTGCTTGCCGGCCGGGGAAGACAGCGGCTGCGCCAACCGGGCCCGGACGGCGGGCCTGGGCGCGGGCGCGCCAAACAGTTCGCCCAGCACCGGACGAAGGAACATCTCAAAGGAAACGAGGCAGCTGACGGGGTTCCCCGGGAACGCGAGGAGGGGGACGCCGTCGAACGTTCCCAACCCCTGGGGACCGCCGGGCTGCATGGCGACGTGCTGGAATGTTACGTCCTGGCCGTCCATGGCCTGCCGCACCACCTCGTACGCCCCCTTGCTGACTCCCCCGGTGCTGACGATCAGGTCCACGGCAGATGTGTGGGTGCGCAGCAGCGTCCGCAGGGCTTCCGGGCTGTCGGCGGAAATGCCGGACCTCGTCACGGCAAGTCCCGCCTGCCGCAGCGCGGATTCCAGGAGGGTGCCGTTGGCATCGTAGATCTTGCCGTCCCCCAGCGGTTCCCCGGGTTCCACCACCTCATCGCCGGTGGTGACCAGCAGGACGGACAGCTGCTTGTGAACCAGAACCGCCGGCAGCCCCAGCGCCGCGAGCAGGCCCAGCTGCGCCGGGCCCAGGCAGGTGCCCGCGGCCAGAGCCGGCCGGCCGGCTTCGATGTCGCTTCCGACGGCGCGGATAAACGTGCCGGCAGCCGTGGCGGGCAGCCGCACCTCGGCTTCCTCGCCGGCGACCGGAAAGACGGACGGGACGGCCTGTTCAATGGGTACGACGGCGTCTGCACCCTCGGGCAGCATGGCGCCGGTCATGATGGGCACGGCGGTGCCTGGCTGCAGGGGCGCGGGACTTGCGCCCGCCGGAACGGGAGCCGCGACGCGCAGGTCCGCCCCGCCGTCGGGCACGTCCCCGGAGCGGATGGCAAAGCCGTCCATCTGGGAGTTGGGAAACGGCGGCAGGCTCAGCGGCGCCGTGATGTCTTCGGCCAGCCCGCGGCCCAGGGCCTCAACCAGCGGAAGCGTCTCGGTCCGCTCCCTCGAGAGCAGCGGTTCAAGGAGCTCCCTGACCGCCTGCCGGTGGTCCGTGACACTGCGGTGCGCGCTGTGACCGCGGGTGCCGTGTACGGCGGGAGCGCCTGCGTCAGGTGCGGCGGCAATGGGTCCGGCGGAAGGTGCGGCGGCATCGCCGTGCGGCTGCGAATGGCTGTGCATGGTCCGGCCTTAGGTGGGCTACGTTTTCACGTCCACTCTAATGGTGTGGAAGCCCGTGGCACCGTCCGGCGCCACCGAGCGCCGTTCCTCCGTCTGCACAGTGCCCTTCAGGTCCGTCGCCCGCACCTGGACCTCGTGCTGACCGGGCTGCAGGTCGACGCTGGCCTCCCATTGGTACCACGTGTCCACCGAGATGCCCGGAGCGAGCCGGGCCGGCTGCCAGTCCCCCCGGTCCACGCGCAGCTCGACTTTGCCGATTCCTGTGTGCTGCGCCCAGGCCACGCCCCCAAAAACCACCTTCCCGGCCGGCACCGAGGCGCCATTCCGGGGCACGTCGATCCGGGATGAGAGCTTGATGGGCCCGCGCTCTGACCATCCACGGGGCGTCCAGTAGGCGACGTCGTCCGCGAACCTGGTGACCTTGAGTTCAGTGAGCCATTTTGTCGCGGACACGTACCCGTACAGCCCCGGGACGATCATCCGCACGGGAAAGCCGTGTTCGAGCGGAAGCGGGTCGCCGTTCATGCCAACCGCGAGCAGCGCGTCCCGGCGGTCGGTCAGCACTTCCAGCGGAGTGCCGGCCGTAAATCCGTCGGAGCTTCGCGACAGGACCATGTCCGCCTCCGGTTTGGGGCCGGCCATCGCCAGCAGCTCCCGCACCGGCCAGCCCAGCCAGCGTGCGTTGCCGATCAGGTCCCCTCCCACCTCGTTGGATACGCAGGCGATGGTCACGTGCCGTTCGATCAGGTGCTTTGCCAGCAGGTCCTCGAAGCTCAGCTCCACCTCGCGTTCCACCAGCCCCGTGACCTTGAGCCTCCACTCGCGGGAATCAAGCACAGGGACGGACAGCGCGGTGTCGATGCGGTAGAAGTCGGTGTTGGGTGTTACCAGTGGGCCCACTCCCGCCAGTGCGAGGTCGGCGCCGGCCGGGATGGGCGGCGCCGGGGATGCCGGCACGGGCAGCCGCAGGGTCCTGCGGGCCTCGTTGACGCCCGCGGCCCCGCCCCGCCAGACGGTGACGACGGCGCCTCCCACCAGGACACCGGCGGCGGTGCCTCCCAGCAGCTGGAAGAAGCCCCGCCGGGCCGGTCCCGGGCCGGCATCGCCGCCAAGGTCCGAGGCCGCCAGGCGCCTGACCAGCTTCAACAGCACGGCGATCCCGATCCCGGCCGCAAGGAGCGGAAGAACGACGGCGGCGGCGGTCACCTGGGCACGGGTCAGGACCGCGGCCAGGCCGACGGCGCCGAAGACGGCAAAGATGGCAGCACCCGCGAAGCGCCGGCGCAGCTCGAGGACGCCGGCCGCGGCAGCAACTACAGCGATCACCAGCGCCATGCCGGCCAGCAGGGCAAGCTTGTCCGCTGTCCCGAAAAGGGAGACGGCCCAGTCCTTGACGCCGGGCGGGGCGGCGTCGATTACGGCGCCGCCCAACGCTGAAATTGTTGAAAGGGAAGGACTGACGAAGCCGGCTATGAGTTCACTGGCGACGAGTCCGGTGCCGGCCGCCACCACTCCTGCGGCCGCCGCCCACCGGCGCAGGTGCCGGCCTGGCTCATGGGACCCGTTCACCCTTACAGCATAAGTTCAGCAGCGCTTTCTGGCACGGCCGTCGTCCCTGCCGATACTGACGGATCTGCAGGCCCGCGCCTGCAGCGCAGTCACAGGCCGGGCCGGGTGTGATCGGCGCCCTATCGTGGCGTAGCCTGAAGTAATGAGTGTTCAGCTTGGCATACCGCAGCTCCGCGAAGGAGGCGCACCCTCTTCCGGTCCGCAGCCCCTTCCGGCTGCCGGTCCCGCCGGGGTCCCCGCCCGCCCGGCCGACGCGCCTGCCGGCCTCGCCGACCGCTACGGACGCAGGGCCACGGATATGCGGCTTTCACTCACGGACAAATGCAACCTGCGCTGCACCTACTGCATGCCCGCCGAGGGGCTGGAGTGGCTCGCCAAGCAAGCGGTCATGACGGCCGAGGAAATCGTGCGGATCGTGGGCGTCGGCGTCAACCTGCTGGGCGTGCGCGAGCTGCGCCTGACCGGCGGTGAGCCGCTGGTGCGGGCCGACCTCGTCGACATCATTGGGGCACTGCGGCAGGCGCATCCCGAGCTCCCGATTTCCATGACAACGAACGGCGTGGGGCTGGACCGGAAGGCTGCTGCCCTCAAGGCCGCCGGGCTGACGCGCATCAATGTGTCCCTGGATTCGCTGCATGAGGAGACCTTCGCCAAACTGACCCGCCGCCCGTTCCTGGACCGGGTGCTGGCCGGGGTGGATGCCGCCTGGGCTGCTGGACTGGGTCCGGTAAAGCTCAATGCCGTGCTGATGCGGGGCATCAATGACGCAGAATCGCCGTCGCTCCTGGCCTGGGCGCTGGACCGCGGCTATGAGCTCCGCTTCATTGAACAGATGCCGCTGGACGCCGACCATGGCTGGACCCGCCGAAACATGATCACCGCGGCCGAGATCCGCGAACTCCTCTCCCAGGAGTTCGTGCTGAGCCCGGATCCGCGGGCCCGCGACGGCGCACCGGCGGAACGCTTTGAAGTACGACGCCGGACGGCCGGTTCCGCTGATACGGCCGGTTCCGGCGCATCTGAGAGCCCGGTGCTGGGAACCGTGGGGATCATCGCCTCGGTCACCGAGCCGTTCTGTTCCGACTGCCGTCGGACCCGGATCACGGCCGAGGGCAAGATCATGAGCTGCCTCTTCTCCCGCGAGGAGTTCGACCTGCTTGGCCTGCTGAGGCAAGGGGCCAGCGACCAGCAGCTCGCCGAACGCTGGCAGGATGCCATGTGGCTGAAGCCCAAAGCCCACGGCATGGACCACGTGGGACTCGACGCTCCGGACTTCGTCCAGCCGGACCGCAGCATGAGCGCCATCGGAGGCTAATCCTTGAACGTACGATACTTCGCTGCCGCACGCGCCGCGGCAGGCCTGGATGAAGAACGCTTCGAACTTCCCGCCGGCTCAACGGTGGAGTCCCTCCTCGCTGCCGTACTTGATGTCGAACGACCGGAACCTCCGGCCGGGACGCCAGCACTGGAGAGGATCCTGGCCCGCAGCAGCTTTCTGCTCAACGAGGTTGCCGTCCGGGACCGGACCACAGTGCTGGCCGACGGTGACGTAGTGGACGTCCTGCCGCCTTTCGCCGGCGGCTAACCGCCCCGGCAGCCCCCGACGCTGATCTGGGGAAGCGTCCGGGGAAACCCGACGGGATCTGAGAGTGCGTTTGGAACCGCGGCGCGCGGTTCAGGCGCGGCGGCACACGGAGGTCAGGAACGGCTGGAAGTCCTGGGCCTCCCCCAGCCTCAGCTCCGCCGTGTGAATCAGCACGCCCTGGTCGACCCGGAAGGTGTGCCGGGCGGTGCCGCGGTCACTGTGCCGCTCCACCGTGAGCGTCGCGTCGTGCCAGACACCGCGGGCCGGGGTGGACGGCGGCCGGCCCATGCTGTCGACGTAGTACCAGAGTGTTTCGTCGTGGTCAGGGTCCACGGTGAAGACCCCGTGGCCCTCGAAGTGGGTGCCGTCGGGTTCCGTGTGCCGGTAGGACTGGACGACGGCGAACCCTCCGGCCGCGCGGGTGAACGTCACCTCCGCGGCGGCAGTACGTGCCGGACCCCACGGGGACGCTGCCAGTTCGGTGGTTCCCAGCCATCGGCCGACGAAGACCCCCAGTGCCTCGTGCGCCGTGCTTGGTTGGGGCACGGAGCCGGGTTGCGGCTGGTCCACTGTTTCCTCCGTATGGTTCAGAGCCCGAAGGTTTCCGATTCGTCGAAGGGGCCGACCACCGTCACGGTCCGCGGCGCTGCAGCCAGTTCGCCGGCAAGTTCCTGGACCTGTTCCACCGTCACGGCCTTGATGAGCCGCAGGGTCTCGTCGATGTCCTGGTATTCGCCGGAGACCAGCTCGGCGCGGCCCAGCCGGGACATGCGCGACCCGGTGTCCTCGAGGGCCAGGACGATTCCGCCGCAGAGCTGCCCCACCGCCTTGCGGAGCTCGTCGTCGGAAATGCCGCCGGCGGCGAGGTTGTCCAGTTCGGCGCCGAGGAGTTCCAGGACCTGCCGCACCTTGGTGGGCGTGCAGCCGGCATACATGCCGAAGTAGCCGGCGTCCGCGTAGGACGAGGCAAAGGAATAGGTGGAGTACACGAGTCCGCGCTTCTCGCGGATCTCCTGGAACAGCCGCGATGACATCCCGCCACCGAGCACGGCGTTCAGCACACTCATCACATAGCGGCGCTCATCGGTGGCCACGATGGTGGGGCAGCCCATGATGATGTTGGCCTGTTCCACCGGACGGGTGACCACGTGCAGCCCCGCGGTTCCGGCGATCTGTGCCCGCTCGGTGGAGCGCCGCTCCACGGGAGCCGCCCCGGGCTCAAGTGACCAGCCGGCCGAGTGGAGGGCATCCACCACAAGCCGGCAGACGACGTCGTGCTCCAGGCCGCCGGCGGCGGTGATCACCAGCTCGTCCGGGCGGTAGTAGCGGCGGTAGTGGTCCCAGACGGAGTCGCGCGCGACAGCGCGGATCGCGTCCGGGGTGCCGCCAATGGGGCGCCCGAGCGGATGGGTGCCCAGCACCGCTGCCACAAAGTGTTCGTGGGCGACGTCAGTGGGGTCGTCGCTGTCCATGGCGATTTCCTCGAGGATGACGTCCCGCTCCTGCTCCATCTCCGCGGGATCCAGCACGGCGCCGGTGATCATGTCGGCGATGACGTCAATGGCCATGGGCAGGTCGGTATCCAGCACGCGGGCGAAGTAGCAGGTGCTTTCCTTCGCCGTGGCGGCGTTCGACTCGCCGCCCACCTCGTCAAAGGCGGAAGCGATCTCCAGGGCGGTCCGCCTCTTGGTGCCCTTGAACAGCAGATGCTCAAGGAAATGCGTCGAGCCGTGCTGTCCGGGGGCTTCGTCGCGGGACCCCACTCCCACCCAGAACCCGATGGTGGCCGAACGCTGCCCCGGCATGGCCTCAGTCAGGACGCGCACCCCGCCCGGGAGGACCGAGCGGCGGACTTCCGAACCGCCGTCGGCTCCGTGGATCAGGGTGTCGCCGGGGTGGTTCTGCTCCAGCGGCAGGGGTACGACAGTCATCAAGGCCTTTCGGGAAGCGGAGCCAAATCTGCCTGCAATCGTACCAGCGGGCCCCGCCGTCGGCGTGGCTCTGACGTGGGCGGTTTTGCCGCCGCAGGCGGGGTTTTGGGAGCGGGTTAAACGGGGCGGGGCCGGTGGTACAACCAACGGCCCCGCCTTGATCGGTTCCGGCAGCACGCAACTGCCGGAGTCCGGAACTACTCGGAGGCGTCCGAGCCTTCTGCCGGAGCGGAAGCGTGAACGCGCTCGGCGTCGCCGGCGCCTTCCTCTTCAGCCACTACCGGAGACAGGGACAGCTTTCCGCGGTCGTCGATCTTGGTGATCTCGACCTGGATCTTCTGGCCCACGGAGACGACGTCCTCGACGTTGTCCACGCGCTTGCCGCCGGCGATCTTGCGCAGCTCGGAGATGTGCAGCAGGCCGTCCTTGCCCGGGGTCAGGGACACGAACGCACCGAAGGTGGTGGTCTTGACGACCGTGCCCAGGTAGCGTTCGCCGACCTCAGGAACCTGCGGGTTGGCGATGGCGTTGATCGCGGACCGCGCGGCGTCGGCAGACGGGCCGTCGGTGGCGCCGATGTACACGGTGCCGTCGTCCTCGATGGAGATGTCGGCGCCGGTGTCCTCCTGGATCTGGTTGATCATCTTGCCCTTGGGGCCGATGACCTCGCCGATCTTGTCCACGGGGATCTTGACGGCGATGACGCGCGGAGCGAACTCGGAGAGCTCGTCCGGGGTGTCGATCGCGGCGTTGATGACCTCGAGGATGTGCAGGCGGGCCTCGCGTGCCTGCTTCAGTGCTGCTGCCAGCACCGACGCCGGGATGCCGTCGAGCTTCGTGTCCAGCTGGATCGCGGTGACGAACTCGGAGGTACCGGCAACCTTGAAGTCCATGTCACCGAAGGCATCTTCGGCGCCGAGGATGTCGGTCAGTGCGGCGTAGCGGGTCTGGCCGTCCACCTGGTCGGAGACCAGGCCCATGGCGATGCCGGCAACGGCGGCCTTCAGCGGAACACCGGCGTTGAGCATGGACAGCGTCGAGGCGCAGACCGAGCCCATCGAGGTGGAGCCGTTGGAGCCGAGGGCTTCGGACACCTGGCGGATGGCGTACGGGAACTCCTCGCGGGACGGCAGCACCGGAACGAGCGCACGCTCGGCAAGGGCACCGTGGCCGATTTCGCGGCGCTTCGGGGAACCGACGCGGCCGGTCTCACCGGTGGAGTACGGCGGGAAGTTGTAGTTGTGCATGTAGCGCTTGCGCGTTACCGGCGACAGCGAGTCGATCTGCTGTTCCATCTTGAGCATGTTCAGCGTGGTGACGCCCATGATCTGGGTTTCGCCGCGTTCGAAGATGGCGGAGCCGTGCACGCGGGGCAGAACCTCAACCTCGGCGGTGAGCTGGCGGATGTCCGTCAGGCCACGGCCGTCGATGCGGATCTGGTCCTTGAGGATGCGCTGGCGGACCACGTGCTTGGTCACGGAGCGGAACGCTGCGGACAGCTCCTTATCGCGGCCTTCGAACTGCCCGGCCAGGGAGGCGACAACCTCGTCCTTCAGCTCGTCGGCGGCGTTGTCGCGCTCCTGCTTGTCAGCGATCTGGAAGACCGAGGTGAGCTTTTCGGCGGCGGCAGCCTCGACGGCGGCGTACACGTCATCCTGGTAGTCCAGGAAGACGGGGAACTCGACCGTGGGCTTGGCAGCGCGGGAAGCCAGGTCCTGCTGTGCTTCGCACAGAGCCTTGATGAACGGCTTGGCAGCCTCCAGGCCCTCGGAAACAACCTCTTCGGTGGGGGCGGTGGCACCCTGTTCCTTGATGAGGCTCCAGGAGTTGTCCGTGGCTTCGGCCTCGACCATCATGATGGCGACGTCGTCACCGGCAACGCGGCCGGCAACCACCATGTTGAACACGGAGTTCTCGAGCTGGGAGTGCTTCGGGAAGGCAACCCACTGCGAACCCTGCTCGTCGGCGACGAGGGCAACGCGGACGCCGCCGATCGGGCCGGAGAACGGCAGGCCGGAGAGCTGGGTGGACATCGAGGAGGCGTTGATTGCCACGACGTCGTAGAGCTCGTCCGGGTTGATCGCCAGGACGGTGACGACGATCTGGACCTCGTTGCGCAGGCCCTTGACGAACGCGGGGCGCAGCGGGCGGTCCATCAGGCGGCAGGCCAGGATCGCTTCGGTGGACGGGCGGCCTTCGCGGCGGAAGAACGAGCCCGGGATGCGGCCGGCGGCGTACATGCGCTCTTCGACGTCCACCGTCAGGGGGAAGAAGTCGAAGCCTTCACGCGGGTGCTTGCCGGCGGTGGTGGCGGAGAGCAGCGCGGTGTCCTCGTCGATGTACACCATGGCTGCGCCGGCTGCCTGCTTGGCAAGACGGCCGGTTTCGAAGCGGATTACACGCTTGCCAAAGCGGCCATTGTCAATGACTGCTTCTGAGAACTGGATTTCGGGACCCTCCAAGAGAGTCACCCCCGTTTCTTATGTAACGGAAGTCCAGCCGCATCAACCCAGTCCAGCATCTGTCTACTGGCCCTGCACCCGGTCATCGATCGAGACCCACGGGCCGGCTTCAATCAGCGAAGCTTCCCGGGGATCACTACCGAGGACCGCGAATGCGTGATGCGGTTGATCCTCCTGTTTAGTTTTTATGTACTGAAGAAGCGGCCCGTTCCGGAAGGAAAGGGCCGCCCCACGTCAGACTAGCGGCGCAGGCCGAGGCGCTCGATGAGCGAACGGTAGCGGGCGATGTCGGTGTTCTTCAGGTAGGTCAGCATGCGCTTGCGGCGACCAACCATGGCCAGCAGACCGCGCTGGGTGTGGAAGTCGTGCTTGTGCTCCTTCATGTGCTCAGTCAGATCCTTGATCCGCTGAGTCAGAACCGCAATCTGGACCTCCGGCGAACCGGTGTCGCCCTCGGACGTTGCGTATTCCTTGATGATGGACTGCTTTACGGCGGCGTCAAGTGCCACAATAACTCCTAGAGATGTGCCGTGAGGCCCGAGTCAGAAAATCACTGCCGGGGATGCCGGCGCGGGGGTTCCGAAGAAGATTCCGCACAAGGCAGGATCCAGCAACCACGGACTGCAGCCGGATCCACCGCTTAGTTTACCGGCCGTGTTGCAATCTTGTCGAAACGGCAACAGGGCGGTTCAGGCGTCCGGAAGCAGGTCCCGGATGGCGGCCATGCCCCGGTGGAGTTCGGCAAAGCAGGTGCTCAGCGGCGAAAGTCCGATCCTGATGCCCTGCGGCGCGCGGAAGTCCGGGATGACATCCCGCTCCCACAGCGCCGCGGTCACCTCGCGGAAGGCGGGATGGTCGACCGTGATGTGTCCTCCGCGCTGGTCCGGATCCCGCGGCGTGGCAAGCCTCACCCCGGCCGGCGCGAGCCAGGCGTCGTGCAGTTCCAGTGCGTAGGCTGTGAGCTGCCGCGACTTTTCGCGGATGGCGGCCATGCCGGCCTCTTCAATCAGGTCCAGCGTGCCGCGCATGGCGATCATTCCGAAGATGGCCGGCGTGCCGCTCAGGAATCCGCGGATACCGACGGCCGGTTCATACCCGGGCCCCATCTCGAACGCGTCCTTCCGGCCCATCCATCCCCAGATCGGCTGGGCCAGCCGGGGCAGGTGCCGGTCATTGACGTAGGCGAAGGCGGGTGAGCCCGGGCCGCCATTCAGGTACTTGTAGGTGCAGCCCGCGGCAAAGTCCACGTTCCAGGCGTCCAGCTGCAGCTCCACCGACCCGGCGGAATGGCACAGGTCCCAGACCACCAGCCCACCGGCGTCGTGCACGGCTGCCGTGATGGCCGGCAGGTCCGCGAGGTACCCCGAGCGGTAGGCCACATGGCTGAGGAGGACGACGGCGGTGGCCGGCCCAACTGCCGCCCTCACCTGTTCGAGGTGGACGCCTGAGGCGGGATCCGCCTCGATCCAGCGCAGCGTCAGGCCTTGCTCCCTGGCGATACCTTCGACCAGGTAACGGTCGGTGGGAAAGTTGTCCGTGTCCGCCACGATCTCTGTCCGCGCCGGATCCCCGACGGCGGCCACGGCGGCCCGGATCAGCTTGTACAGGACCACGGTGGTGGAGTCGGCAATGATGGTTTGGCCTGCCGCGGCGCCCAGCACTGCCCGCCCCAGCTGGTCGCCGATGGCCTGGGGCAGGTCCAGCCATTCCTCGTCCCAACCCCTGATCAGTCGGCCGCCCCAGCCCTCCTCGATGAAGGTGGCGATGTCACCGGCGGTCCGGTTGAGCGGCCGGCCCAGCGAATTGCCGTCGAGATAGGACAACTCGGTGTCCGCGCCGACGAACAGGTCGCGGTACGGTGCCAGCGGGTCCGAGGCATCGAGGCGTGCGGCTTTTTGCTGCAGGGCGTCGCCTGCCTGCGTGGTCACTGGCCGATCTCCGTCCGCACTGCGAACAGCTCGGGGAAGAACGTGAGCTCAAGGGCCTTTTGCAGGAACGCCGCCCCGGAGGAGCCGCCGGTTCCCGTCTTCATGCCAATGGTGCGCTGCACGGTACGCAGGTGGCGGAACCGCCACAGCTGGAAGTTGTCCTCCAGGTCCACCAGCTCCTCGCATGCCTCGTACGCGCCCCAGTTGGCGGCGGCGTTCTCGTAGATGTGCTTGAAGAGGGGCACCAGGGCCGGTTCAAACTCGTGCGCCCGGGTCACATCCCTGTTGAGCACCTCTTCGGGAACATCGAACCCCTGGCGTTTCAGGTAGGCGAGGAACTCATCGTAGATGCTGGGCGCGTGCAGGAGTTCGGTCAGCAGGGCATGGGCCTCGGGATCGGACTCGAAGACGGGGAGCATCTTGTGGTTCTTGTTGCCCAGCACGAACTCCACTGCACGGTACTGGCTGGACTGGAATCCGGAGGAGTTACCCAGGAACCCGCGGAATTCCGCGTACTCGGTGGGTGTCAGCGTGGCCAGGACGGACCACTGCTCGGTGAGGGTCTTCTGGATGTGCTTGACCCGCGCGATGCCCTTCAGGGCCGAGCCGAGATCGTCCGAACGCAGCCACTGGGCGGCGCTGCGGAGCTCGTGGAGCACCAGCTTCAGCCAAAGCTCCGTGGTCTGGTGCTGGATGATGAACAGCAGTTCGTCGTGGTGCGCCGGGACGCTGACGGGCTGCTGCGCGCTGAGCAGTATGGGCAGCTGAAGGTAGGACGCGTAGCTCATCCGGGAACTGAAATCCCGCACAATCCCCTTGTCCAGTTTCCTGGTGTTCTTCTCTACGGTCACAGCGTCGCCTTCCTTGCCAATACTGTGTGCTGCGGGACTGCTCGCGGGGCGGGTCAGCGCTTGAGCAGGATGTCGTGCGTCTGCAGGACGTCCTGGCGCATCTGCTCCACAAGGGCTTCAGGCCCACGGTATGCCACCATGCCGCGGAGCCTGGCCACAAACTCCACAACTACTGTCTGGTCGTACAGATCGAAGTCCTCAATGCGTTCTTCGGGCCGGTCGATGACGTGTGCCTCCACCTGGCGGCTAACGCCGTCGAACGTGGGGTTGGAGCCAACGGAAATGGCGGCAGGCCAGCGCGTCCCCGCTTCGTCCACGAGCCACCCCGCGTAGATGCCGTCCGCGGGAATCAGTCCGCTCGCGTCGCTGGAGAGGTTGGCCGTGGGGAAACCGAGGTCCCGGCCGCGTGCCGCGCCGTGGACCACCTCGCCGCGCATCCGGTGTGCGCGGCCAAGGACGGCGGCGGCGGTGGCAACGTCCCCCTCCCGCAGCGCTTCACGCACCCAAGTGGAGGAACAGCGGCGGTCCGTCCCGCCGTCGTCATGCAAAGGGAAGCCTTCGGACCCGAACTCGCTGATCACCAGCACTTCAAAGCCGAACTTCTCGCCCAGTTCCTGCATGGTGTTCAGGTCGCCGGAGTTGCCCTTGCCGAAGCGGGTGTCGTGGCCGATGACGACGTGGCTGGCGTGGAGGCTGTCCACGAGGACCGAGCCGACAAACTCTTCCGGGGTGAGGCTGGCCAGCTCCAGGGAGTACTTCATGACCAGGATGGCGTCCAGCCCCAACTCGCCCAACGCCTGAAGTTTGTCCTGCAGGCCCATGATCAGCTCGGGCGCAGTTTCCGGCCGGTGGACCAGGGCCGGGTGGGGATCGAACGTCACGGCGACCGATCTGGCGTTGTTCAGCCGGGCCGTCCTGATGAGCTGGGACAGCACCTGCTGGTGGCCGCGGTGGACGCCGTCGAAATTGCCGATAGTGACAACGGAAGGACCAAAGTCTTCGGGGACCTCGGTCGGATCATTCCAGATGTGGACCATCAACCTCGCCTTTTGTACTGCCTGCAAGAGCTTCCTTCCGGCGCACTCCGGGCCGGAACTCTCTAAGGTTACCCGCAATCGAGGCCCGTCACGGACGGCCGGGACGGGCGGCGGTGAACGGCCGGGATCATGGCCAGCGGGCCCTACCGCCTGCATGAACGCCCGGCTAGGATGCAAAGGCAGCGGCCAGGCAGCGTTGCCCTGGGCTTTCTGAACGTCAACACACGGATCGCCTGCGGGATGAGCAGGCCGGAAGGAGCCACCATGAGCGACATCCAAGAGCTGTTGGGCCAGATCCCTGTCCAGCAGATCGCTTCCATGCTGGGGACAGACACGGCGTCAGCGCAGGCCGCCGTCGAAGCCGCGGTGCCCACCCTGCTTGCCGGACTGCAAAGCAACGTCCAGGCGCCGGACGGCGCGGCGGCGCTGGAATCCGAGCTGGCCAGGCACCGGAACGGACTGGCCGACGGCGGCGTGGACCCCTCGCAGGTGGACACCCAGGACGGCGAAAAGATCGTTGGCCACGTCTTCGGCGGCCAGCAGGACCAAGTGGCGGACCAACTGGCCGGAACGGCAAACCTCGGTGGGGTCGGCGGGGATCTCGTCCGCAAACTGCTGCCGATTCTCGCCCCGATCGTCATGTCCTACCTGGCGAAGAAGGTCCTCGGCGGCGGCCAGGGTTCCGGTGCGGAATCGCCCGGCGCCGGTGGGGGCGGGATTGACCTGGGAAGCATCCTCGGCGGAATCCTCGGCGGACTTGGTTCCGGCGGCACCGGCGCTGGCGGGCAGGGCGGCGGGCTCGGGTCAGGCGGCCTTGGCGACATCCTGGGAGGCATTCTCGGTGGCGGCGCGCAACCGCAGCAGTCTTCGCTGACAGAACAGGACGAGGAGCCACGCACGCAGTCCGGCCCCGCACCGGGTACCGGTGACTCAGATCCAACGGTCAATCCGGTGCCGCCGGGCCAGCGGTCCGTGACGCCCGGAGAGCTGATCGAGGTGGACCTGCCCGAGGAGAACCGCTAGTAGCGGCTCCTAGACAGCCTGGGCTGAGGGCCGCCGTCGGTAGAGCCAGATGAGTCCCAGGACCGGCAGGATCAGCGGAACGAAGGCATAGCCGCGGCCGAACCCGGACCACACGGTTTCGTGCGGGAACTGCACGGGGTCGAACAGGCTCAGCGCGCCCACGATGATGACGCCGACCAGTTCCACGAGGACGGCGACCAGGGAAACCTTGAACCACGTCCGGCCGGCCTTTGCCAGTGACACCGTGGCCACGACGTAGACGACGGCCGCGAAGGCCGAGAGCAGGTAGGCCAGCGGGGCGTCGGAGAACTTGGTGAGAATCTGGTAGCCGGCCCGTGCGGTGGCGGAGATGGCGAAGATGGCGTAGACGGCGATGAGGAGCCGGCCGGGACCGGTGTTCCTCGTGTTGCCGGGGCGCTGGCCGGTGTGTTCGGACGTTTCAGTCACTTTGCGTGCTTCTTCCACTTCAGTACCAGATCTGGTTCATGCGGGCGGCCATGACGAGGGCGGTGACCCCGACGGCGGCCAGGACAAAGTTGCTCCAGCGGGTCCGTTCCAGGATGGACCAGTACACGGCTGCAACGGGCAGCAGGAGGGCGGTGGCGAGGTAGCCCCAGAACTCCCAGGCCTCCCCGGCAATCTGCTCCCCTGCGATGACGCGCACTATGGAACCCACGAGGTAGACCAGCAGAGCGAGTTCGACGGCGGCCACCGAGAGGATGGTGATGTCGTTCGGGGCCTTTTTCATGAGGCCTGCCGCCACGCAGACGAGGGTGGACAGCAGGCCGACAGCCAGGATGATGTAAAAGTACGCGTCCAACGCTAGGCCTGCCCGCCGCCGTCGGAACTGTTTGCACCGGGTCCCGTTCCCGGGGCGAAGACCAGCACGGGCTTGGCAAAGCTTCCGCTGTCCGCGAGCAGGGCCACAAGCGATCCGTCCGGCGCGAATGCGGCTGCGGGCTTCTCCGCCGTGGCGGCCGCCGGCGTGCCTGCCGCGGCGCCGGCCGCGATGCGGCGGCCGAAGGAGATCTCCGTGGTTTCGTCTTCGCTCAGTTCACGGTTGGGCATCAGCGCCCTGGCCGCCTGGGACATTTCCAGGATTTCGAGGTCTTCGGCGAGCTGCTCGAGGGTGCGGGCCTGGTCCAGCGAGTACGGTCCCACGTTGGTCCGCCGCAGTGCGGTCAGGTGCCCGCCGACGCCGAGGGAGTTGCCAAGGTCCCGGGCGAGGGCACGGATGTACGTGCCCGAGGAACATTCCACCGTCACGTCGACGTCCACGACGTCCGTGCGGTGCCCTGCGGCCTGGTCCCGGCGGATTCCGTGGATGTCGAAGCGGTGGATGGTGACCGGCCGGGCAGCCAGCTGGACGTCTTCCCCGGAACGGACGCGGGCGTAAGAGCGTTCACCGTTGACCTTGATGGCACTGACGCTGCTGGGAACCTGCTGGATCTCCCCCGTCAGGGAGTCCACACCCGAGCGGATGGCTTCTTCGGTCAGGGCGGCGGCGCTGACCCGGCTGACGACTTCGCCTTCGGCGTCGTCAGTGATGGTGGACTCCCCCAGCCGGATGGTGGCCGTATAGGTCTTGGACGTGCCCACGATGTACGTCAGGAGCCTCGTGGCCTTGTTGATGCCGAGCACCAGCACGCCGGTGGCCATCGGATCGAGGGTTCCCGCGTGGCCCACTTTCCGGGTACCGGCGATCCGCCGCATCCGTCCAACCACATCGTGGCTGGTCCATCCCTGCGGTTTGTCCACTATTACCAGTCCAGAAAGCACGCCTATCAGTATATCGGTGACGGGGAAGGGGTCTGGAGTACGCGGTGGGCCCCGTCGGGCCGCCGCTGCGCCCGGGGCTAGGATGGCAGTCATGCCCGAGCTTTCCGCGCACATACGCGACGTCCCCGTCAATCAGATCCGCGAGATCACGGAGGCGGCGTGGCGCACCCCCGGGGCGCTGATCCTGAGCATCGGAGAGCCGGGGTTCCCGCTCCCGCGCCATGTCCTGGATGCCGGAATCGCGTGCCTGGACCGTGACGAGACCAACTACACTCCAAACGCCGGTCTCCCGCCGCTCCGGGAGGCCTTCGCCGCAAGGTTCCGCGAGCAGTCCGGCGCCGACATTGGCGCGGACCGCGTTTACGTGGTGGATGGCGCACAGCAAGGCCTGCACTTCGCCATGAGCCTGCTGCTGGCTCCCCGTGACGAAATCCTGATTCCTAATCCCGGCTATCCCACGTTTGCCATGACCAGCCGGCTGCTGCATGCCACGCCCGTGGGCTACCCGCTGTACCCCGCCCATGATTTCCAGCCGCGAATCGCTGACATCGAGGCGCTCATCACGGACCGGACGCGCGTGCTCGTGCTCAACTCGCCGTCGAACCCGCTGGGCGCGGTCCTCCGGGAGGACCTGACCAGGGAACTGGTTGAACTGGCCCGCCGCCACGACCTGTGGATCATCTCGGACGAGTGCTACGAGGCCTTCACCTACGACGTCCCGCACGTGAGTCCCGCACGGTTCGACAGCACCGTGCCCGGCGAGGCGCGTGTGTTCACGTCGCTGACGCTGTCCAAGACCTACGGGCTCACCGGCCTGCGCATCGGCGCGCTGATCTGCCCGCCCGGCCTGGAACAGCAGATGAACAACGTCATGGAGGCCATCGTCTCGTGTGTGGCCTCGCCGTCGCAGTACGCGGCGCTCGCCGCGCTGACCGGTCCGCAGGACTACGTGTCCAAGGCCCGCGCTCACTACCGTGCCAACCGCGACGCCGCTTCGGCTGTGCTGGCTGAGAAGGGCATACCGTATCTCAGCGCGCAGGGGGCGTTCTATCTGTGGGCGGACGTCTCGCACGTGAGCGGCGGAAACGTCCGGGCCTGGGTGAAGCGGTTCCTCGCCGAGGCCGGCGTTTCCTTTGCGCCCGGAACTGCCTTCGGCTCCATCGGCGAGGGCTGGATCCGGATCGCGCTGTGCGGCGAGAGGAACGAACTGGTCGAGGGCGTGAGCCGCTTGCCCCGCAGGGTGCCCGCCGAGTAGCCGGTTTTAGGCGTTGCTGACCGATTCAGTAGCGGCCAGCGGCCTTCAGTAGTCGGTGCGTTCGGCGTTGTTGCGCCAGGCATCGAACGGGCCACCCGACGTCGGAACCGGGGTATGGCTGACCGGCAGCAGTTCCGGCCGGGAACCACCGAAGTATTCATAGAAGAGCGCGTCGTCGAATCCCGCAGCGGCGGCGCCGTGCCTGTCGGCCGCGAAGTACACCCGGTCGATCCGCGCCCAGAGCGCGGCCGCGAGGCACAGCGGGCATGGCTCGCAGCTGGCGTAAAGGACCGCACCACTCAGGTCGAAGTTCCTGGTCTCCGCAGCGGCCGTCCGGATTGCCACCACTTCGGCGTGGGCGGTGGGGTCGTTGTCCCGCGTGACGCGATTGACGCCTTCGTGGACGGTGCCGTCGGCTGTTACCACCAGCGCACCGAAGGGTCCACCGCCGGCCGCGACGTTCCGTTCCGCCAGAGCCACCGCCGCGGTCAGGTATTCGGTCACGTCTGCAGCTGATGGGTGGGCGCGCATGCTCTGATCATAGCCAGCCGGATGGTTCCGCGGGATAGGTCCGGCCGCCGAGTTCCGGGATCCGGCTGCGCCAACCCGCCTCGGCGCGATTCCGAAGACGGCACCGTCCCGTGGAATTCCCGTCGTCCACCAGTCATTCGCGGTGGGGTCGTGAGCGGAAGTATTGGTTGCGGCGGGGTTTTCGGTGGGGGTCGAGTTCTGGTGGGGGTTT
>NZ_JBHTZA010000032.1:0-47114 GCF_042790555.1 Arthrobacter sp. NPDC056727
GGGTGGGTTTGTTTTTTTTTTTTTGATACTGGGGGTGTCTTTGTGGGCCTTTAGTTTTTTATAATACCATGCTTGTGGCCCCAGGGAAGCGCTTCCCAGGGGCCACAAGTGTACGTTCGCGCCGGGCGTGTTGCCCGGACCGTGTTACCCGGGCGCGGAACAGGACACTAAAGTGGCTCTTGAGTGCGCTGCTGCGCACCCGGGTGCCGGCCAGCGGCACCCCGTACGCCAAGGGGTGACGGCCGTGCAGAACGACGCCAGCGGAACGGGCGCCATCATCGACTGGGCTGCCCTCGAAGGCGCCGCGCTCGCGGCCATGAAGAACGCCTACGCGCCCTACTCCGGCTTTCCGGTGGGGGCCGCGGCCTTCACCGCGGACGGCCGGATGGTAAGCGGCTGCAATGTGGAGAACGCCAGCTATGGCCTCACGCTGTGTGCCGAGTGCGTCCTCGTCGGGAACCTGCAGATGACCGGCGGCGGCCTCCTGCGCGCGTTCTACTGCGTGGACGGCAGCGGCAACGTGCTCATGCCCTGCGGACGCTGCCGGCAGCTGCTGTACGAGTTCCGGGCCCCGGGCATGGAACTCATGACCACGCAGGGGATTATGACCATGGACCAGGTGCTGCCTGACGCATTCGGTCCCGAACAACTGGAGGGAACCCGGTGACCCAGAGCAGCGAGCCGTTCGACGCCGTCGAGATCATCCGGACCAAGCGCGACAAGGGCGCACTCAGCCCCGAGCAGATCGACTGGACCATCGACGCGTACACCCGCGGTGTCGTCGCGGAGGAGCAGATGGCGGCCCTGAACATGGCCATCCTGCTCAACGGCATGGACCGCGCCGAGATCTCCCGTTGGACTGCGGCGATGATCGCCTCGGGCGAGCGGATGGACTTCTCCGGCCTCCGGCGGCCCGACGGAGGCGTGAAAGTAACCACCGACAAACACTCCACGGGCGGGGTGGGGGACAAGGTCACCCTGCCGCTGGCGCCCCTCGTCGCGGTATTCGGGGTGGCGGTGCCGCAGCTGTCCGGGCGCGGGCTGGGCTACACCGGCGGCACACTGGACAAGCTCGAGTCCATTCCGGGCTGGCGCGCGGACCTGGGCAACGATGAAATGCTGGCCCAGCTCCAGGAGGTTGGCGCGGTGATCTGCGCTGCCGGACCGGGGCTGGCCCCGGCGGACAAGAAGCTCTATGCGCTCCGGGATGTCACTGGCACCGTCGAGTCCATCCCGCTGCTGGCGTCGTCGATCATGAGCAAGAAGATCGCGGAGGGCACGGGCTCGCTGGTGCTGGACGTCAAGGTGGGCAGCGGGGCGTTCATGAAGGACGAGGCCGGCGCGCGCGAACTCGCCGAAACCATGGTGGCCCTTGGCAAGGACGCCGGGGTGGAAACCGTGGCCCTGCTGACCAACATGGGCACGCCGCTGGGGCTGACAGCCGGCAACGCCATCGAGGTGGAGGAATCCGTCGAGGTCCTCGCCGGCGGAGGCCCGGAAGACGTCGTCGAACTGACGGTGCGGCTCGCTGAGGAGATGCTGAGGTGCGCCGGTCTTCCCGACGCCGATCCGGCCGCTGCGCTCAGGGACGGCCGGGCCATGGACGTCTGGAACCGGATGATCGCGGCGCAGGGCGGGGACCCGCGGGCCAAGCTGCCGGCGGCCAAGGAGGCGGAGACCATCTACGCGCCCGCAGACGGCGTCCTCGTGGAGCTTGACGCGTTCGCCGTGGGTGTGGCGGCGTGGCGGCTCGGCGCCGGCCGGGCCCGCAAGGAGGATCCGGTGCAGGCAGCCGCGGGTGTGCGCCTGCACGCCAAGCCCGGTGCCTTGGTGCGTGCCGGCCAACCGCTGATGACCCTGCTGACGGACACGCCCGGGAGGTTTGCCCGGGCCAAGGAGGCGCTCGAACACGCCGTCACGATCGCCCCTGGGGGTTCCCGGCCTGCGCAGCAGCTCATCATCGACCGCATCGCCTGACCGTGCAGGCCATCAATGACTTCATCCTGGCGGCCGCCGGCCAGCCCTGGGTCCTGTTCATAGTCCTGGGCTGCTGCATCATCGACGGCTTCTTCCCGCCCATTCCCAGTGAATCGGTGGTGGTGGGGCTGGCCGCCGTCGCCGCGACGGCAGACGTTCCGAATCCGTGGCTGCTCGCCGCCGTGGCAGGGCTGGGCGCCTTCACCGGCGACAACGCGGCCTATCTCATCGGCCGGGGAGTGGGCATCCAGCGCTGGGCGTGGATGCGCGGGCCGCGCATGCAGCGGGCGTTCCGGTGGGCCGGGCGGGAACTGCGCAAGCGGCCGGCCTCGCTGATCCTCGTGGCGCGGTTCGTCCCGATCGGCAGGGTGGCCGTCAACCTGACCGCGGGTGCCACACACTATTCGCATGCGCGCTTCGTCGGGCTGACTGTGCTTTCCGCCACGCTCTGGGCCTCGTATTCCGTGGCCATCGGGCTGTTCTTCGGCCAGTGGTTTGAGGAAAACCACCTTCTTGGGGCCGTGATTGCCATTGTTTGCGCCATCGTGCTGGGCATCCTGGTGGACCTCGGCATCAACCGGCTCCGGGGCCGCATTCAGGATCCGCTCGAAGAACGTTGACTTTCCATTCAAGGCGTAGCGGACTATCCTCCCGCCGTGCGACACTAGAGAGCGATTTGCGTCACCTCATGTCTTGTTATATGCCCTAGGAGCAACAGCCGCGTGGAGTTTATTAATGAGGCCGTGCTCCATGCAGCGGGTCAGTGGTGGATTTATCCCATCTTGCTCATGTTCTTCTTCGTTGACGGGTTCGCCATGGTGGTCCCCAGCGAGACGCTCATCGTGGCGCTGGCGGCCTTCTCCCGGCACAGCGGCGAGCCAAATCTCTGGATCCTCGGCCTGACGGCCCTCACCGGCGCCATGGCCGGTGACAACATGGCCTACATGCTGGGCCGGAAAATCGGCCTGGAGCGCTGGAAGTGGATGCGCCGGCCCAGGGTGCAGAAGGTCTTCGGCTGGGCGCGCTACGAGTTGGAGAAGCGCGGCGCCGTGCTGATCTTCACCGCACGCTACATTCCGTGGGGGCGCGTCGCCGTGAACTACGTCGCCGGCACCACCGGATACCCGCACCGCAGGTTCTTCGTGCTGGATGCCTTCGCCTGCTTCACGTGGGTGGGATATTCGATAGGCATCGGCCTCGTCGCCAGTTCCTTCCCGTGGCTCCACCACAACCCCCTGCTGGGGGCCGGCATCGCCGTGGTGTTCGCCATTATCCTGGGCATCATCATCGACCACGCCCTGCGCTGGTGGCACAAGCGGCTCGGCCGCAACGACGCCGCCGCGCCGGAGAAGGGCAACGTCGCGGAGAAGGGCAACGTCCGGGCAGAGCGCAGCGTCCCGGAAAACACCGGCCGCGTGGCCTGACAGGAAGGCCCGGCGTGCGGTTCGGCGGCCTCCCGGGGCTGCCTGTAGCTGCGCCGTGTGCGCGTTGGCATTGCCGCCGGTCCAACCCTAGAGTTGGTACGTGACTGAGCCAATCGTTGACGCCGCCCCTGCCCTTGACTTCGACCTGAAGAGCCTGCCCAAGGTATCCCTTCACGACCACCTGGACGGCGGCCTGCGCCCTGCCACCATCATTGAGCTGGCGGAAGCGGTGGGGCACACCCTCCCGTCCACGGACCCGACAGCCCTGGGTGAATGGTTCCGCGAGTCCGCCGACTCCGGCTCGCTGGTCCGCTACCTTGAGACGTTCGACCACACGGTCGCCGTCATGCAGACCAAGGAAGGACTGTTCCGGGTCGCCAAGGAGTTCGTGGAGGATCTGGCGGACGACGGCGTGGTGTACGGCGAGGTGCGCTGGGCACCTGAGCAGCACCTCCAGAAGGGACTGACCCTGGACGAGGTTGTCGAGGCCGTCCAGGAAGGCCTCGAGGCCGGCGTCGAAGCCGTGGCCGAAACCGGCCGCGAGATCCAGGTGGGCCAGCTGATCACGGCCATGCGGCACGCTGACCGCGGCCAGGAAATCGCAGAGCTCGCTGTCCGGCACCGGGACAAGGGCGCCGTCGGCTTCGACATCGCCGGCGCCGAAGACGGCTTCCTGCCCTCGCGCTTCCGGGACGCCTTCACCTACCTGGCCGAAAACAACTTCCCGGCCACCGTGCACGCCGGTGAAGCCGCCGGACTGGACAGCATCCAGTCCGCCCTGGTTGACGGCCGCGCGCTCCGCCTGGGCCACGGCGTCCGCATCGCCGAGGACATCACAGTGGAGTTCGACGAGGACGACACCGACGACGAGGACAGCGACAACATCGGCCTGGTCACCCTCGGCAACCTGTCCAGCTGGATCCGTGACCGCGGCATCGCCCTGGAGATCTGCCCTTCCTCGAACCTGCAGACCGGCGCCATCGCCGGCTTTGGCGAGGGCATCGAAAGCCACCCGCTGGACATGCTGTACCAGCTGGGCTTCAACGTGACCATCAACACGGACAACCGCCTCATGAGCGGCGTGACGCTCACCGACGAGTTCGAGCTGCTGGTGGAAACCTTCGACTACGACCTCGACGACCTGCTGGAGCTCACGCTCAACGCCGCCGAGGCGTCCTTCCTGCCCCTGGAGGAAAAGGAAGCCCTCGTGGAATACATCAACGACGCCTACGGCGACCTTGGCTGAAGCCGTCCGGCAGCCTGAACCCGCCGGCCCAGTGGGGGAGCTGCTGAGGGTGATCGCCGCCCTCCGAGAGCACTGCCCCTGGATGGGAGCCCTCACCCACGAGTCGCTCGTGGAGTACCTGCTGGAAGAGGCCTACGAAGTGGCCGAGACCATCGAGACCGGGGCGGACGAGGCTGAACTGAAAGGCGAGCTGGGCGATGTGCTGCTCCAGGTGGTGCTCCACGCCCGGCTCGCCCAGGAACGCGGGGTGTTCGGTTTTGGCGACGTCGCCCGCGGCCTGACCGAGAAGATGATCCGCCGCAACCCCCACGTATTCCGCCCGGACGGTTCCCTCCAGGACTCCTTCCCCGCCACGGTGGAGGAGATCGTGCTGAAGTGGGATGCCGTGAAAAAGGCCGAAAGCCCGCAGCGCAGCACGCCGTTCGAGGGCATCCCGGTAGCTCTGCCTGCCTTGGCCCAGGCCCAGAAAACCCTGGACCGGGCCGAACGGGCAGGGCTCCAGGCCACAGAAAAGCCGGCGGTCGAGCTCGCCGGCTCAATCGAAACCGAAGCCGAACTCGGCGAGCTGCTGCTCGCCGTCGTACGCTCTGCCCGGAGCAGGGGGTTCGACGCCGAACGCGCCCTCCGCGGGGCCGTGCGGCGGTACCAGAACGGCCAGCCGGAAACTTCCGCGCCCGGATCATGACGTCCGGGTTCTGGATAGGTTTCCGTAACGTGCACCACTCTCGACTACGCTAGTCCCTGACGAGGACGTCGAGATTTTCCGCTAGAAACCCCCGTAATATCGCCCACAAGGAGCAAATCCATGGCGCTTATCGATGCCATCCACGCCCGCGAGATCCTCGATTCCCGTGGCAACCCCACCGTTGAAGTTGAAGTTCTCCTCTCCGACGGCCAGATCGGCCGCGCTGCCGTTCCGTCCGGTGCCTCCACCGGCGAGCACGAAGCAGTTGAACTGCGCGACGGCGACAAGGGCCGCTACCTCGGCAAGGGTGTCCAGAAGGCCGTTGACGCCGTCATCGACCAGATCGCACCGGCCCTGACCGGCTTTGACGCCACCGACCAGCGCAGCATCGACCAGGCCATGATCGACCTGGACGGCACCGCCAACAAGGGCAAGCTGGGCGCCAACGCCATCCTCGGTGTCTCCCTGGCCGTTGCCAACGCCGCAGCAGCCTCCGCCGACCTGCCGCTGTACAAGTACCTGGGCGGCCCGAACGCGCACGTCCTGCCGGTTCCGCTGATGAACATCCTCAACGGCGGCTCGCACGCGGACTCCGACGTCGACATCCAGGAATTCATGATCGCCCCGATCGGCGCCGAGACCTTCTCCGAGGGCCTGCGCTGGGGCGTTGAGGTGTACCACAACCTCAAGTCCGTGCTGCAGCAGAAGGGCCTCTCCACCGGCCTCGGCGACGAGGGCGGCTTCGCCCCGAACCTGCCGTCCAACCGCGCTGCCCTGGACCTGATCCAGGAAGCCATTCAGAACGCCGGCTACACCCCGGGCACCGACATCGCCCTGGCCCTGGACGTCGCCTCCTCCGAGTTCTTCAAGGACGGTGCCTACCAGTTCGAAGGCAAGGCCCTGAGCGCCGCCGAGATGAGCGCCTACTACGCCGAACTCGTTGCCGACTACCCGCTGGTTTCCATCGAGGACCCGCTGGACGAGAACGACTGGGATGGCTGGAAGATCCTCACCGACACCATCGGTGACAAGGTCCAGCTGGTGGGCGACGACCTGTTCGTCACCAACCCCGAGCGCCTGCAGCAGGGCATCGACGCTGCCACGGCCAACTCCCTGCTGGTCAAGGTCAACCAGATCGGCTCGCTGACCGAAACCCTGGACGCCGTTTCCCTGGCCCAGCGCTCCGGTTACACCACCATCACCTCGCACCGCTCCGGTGAAACCGAAGACACCACGATCGCCGACATCGCCGTTGCCACCAACGCCGGACAGATCAAGACCGGTGCTCCGGCCCGCTCCGAGCGTGTTGCCAAGTACAACCAGCTGCTGCGCATCGAAGAGGAACTCGACGACGCCGCACGCTACGCCGGCCGCAGCGCGTTCCCGCGTTTCAAGGCCTAGTAGCCAAAGAAACAGCTGACCGGTGGCTATGGTGGAAAGACCATAGCCACCGGTTTTGTTTTTGGTGCCACACGTTACAGGAGTGTCATGGCTACCCGCCGTCCCAAAGTTCCCAGGGTGACCCCACCAGCACAGCAGACCACCGCCGAATCGGCCGGGGGAGACGTTATCCAGGCGGACTTCGGCGGCCCGCGCCCAGGGCATGCCGCCCACGAAACAGGCACGGGACACGGTGGCAAGGCGGAGGGCAGGCCCGGCGGTACCCAGGCGGGTGCGGCGACCCGGACCGCTTCCAGATCAACGGGCACCGCCACCAAGGGAGCAGGTGCGAAAGCAGGCGCCGCCGCAAAAGCCGGCGCTTCCGCGAAAACTGCCGCAGGCAGGACAGGCAGCACGGCCGCGGGGAAATCAGGCAGTGGCCGCACGAAGTCCGGGTCCTCTGCAGCCGCGGCGGAGGCAGACAACCTCGACCCCGTACCTGCCAAGGCATTCTCCGGCCGCATGCTGGCGCTGGCTGTGGTGATGGTTGCCATCACCATCATGCTGGCCCCCACCGTGAAGATCTTCATCGACAAGCGGGCGGAAATTGCGGCCCTGGAATCGGACATCGCGGACAGCAAATCGGACCAGGACAACCTCAAGCGGCAGGTTTCGCGCTGGCAGGATCCCAACTACGTCAAGCAGCAGGCGCGCGACCGCATTAACATGGTTATGCCGGGAGAGACCGGCTACTGGGTATTCGGCAGCGACCTGCCGGCCGGCGCTACAGGCAGCGAGCCCAGTGCAGCAGAAACAGAAGACCCCGCCGACGTGCCCTGGGTGGATTCCCTCTGGGAGTCCATCAGGCGCTCGGCAACAGACTAGGAGCGGTGCCCGCCGCCGGACTGCCTACCGGATTCTCGGGGCAGCCAGATCCGGGCAGGAAGGACGGCCACGCCAGTGGACGACAACACGGCAACCGCCCCCGGTGAATCCAGGCAGCCATCAGCGCAGGACCTCGATGTGCTCAGCCGCCAGCTGGGGAGGCCGGTGCGCGACGTTGTGGAAATCCCGGCGCGCTGCGTCTGCGGCAACCCGCTCGTCGCCGCAACATCCCCGCGCCTGAGCAACGGGACTCCCTTCCCCACGACGTTCTACCTGACCCACCCCGTCATCACGTCGGCGGTCTCCCGCCTTGAGGCGGCCGGCCTCATGAACGAAATGAACGACCGGCTTGCCGCCGATGAGTCCCTGGCTGCCGCCCACCGGGCTGCCCACGAGGCCTACCTCGCTGCCCGTGCCGAGATCGGGGCGCGGTCGGGGATCGGTGCCGTGCCGGAGATCGACGGCGTCTCCGCCGGTGGCATGCCAACCCGCGTCAAGTGCCTGCACGTTCTGGTGGGACACTCGCTGGCCGCCGGGCCGGGAGTGAATCCGCTGGGCGACGAGGCCATCGCGGCCATCAGCGAATGGTGGACCGTGGACCGCTGCTACTGTGGGGGTGCCTGGGACACGGCCGGTGAGGCCCCGTCGCGGGACCTGAGCCGCCACGGCCCGCAGGGCCTACCGGGGATCGTCGGCCGCCCGGCGCCCGTCCGCAAATCCAAGACAGATGCCACGGTGGAACCACGAAAGACGGAGGCCGGCGCATGACCCGGGTGGCCGCCATTGACTGCGGAACCAATTCCATCCGCCTGCTCATCGCCGACATCGACCGCAGCAACGGCGCCACCAAGCTGACCGACGTCGTGCGTGAAATGCGCGTGGTGCGGCTCGGCCAGGGCGTGGACGCCACCGGCGAGCTGGCGCCCGAGGCGCTGGAGCGCACCTTCGCGGCCACGGCGGACTACGCCGCGCTCATCCGCGAATACCAGGCCCAAAAGGTGCGCTTCGTTGCCACCTCCGCCAGCCGGGACGCCCGGAACCGCCAGGTCTTCGTCGACGGCATCCGGAACCTCATCGGCGTGGAGCCCGAGGTGATCACGGGCCACGAGGAAGCCGCGCTGTCCTTCGCCGGCGCCAGCAGCGTGCTGCCCATTTCGGCGGAGGACAAGGTGCTGGTGGTGGACCTCGGCGGCGGCAGCACGGAGTTCGTGCTCGGCGACGCCAACGGCGTGATCGCCGCACGGTCCGTGGACATCGGCTGCGTCCGGCTGACCGAACGCCACCTCATCTCCGACCCGCCCACGGCCGAGCAGATCGCCGCCGCGGAGGCCGACGTGGATGCCGCCATCGCCGAAGCGCGGCTGGACGTTCCGCTGGAACGCAGCACCGCCGTCGTCGGGGTTGCCGGGTCCATCACCACCATCACGGCCCATGCCCTCAAGCTGCCCGAATACCTGCCCGCGGCCATCCATGGCGCCGAACTGTCCATCTCCGCCGTGCAGGCGGCGGCCACCGACCTGCTGCAGATGCCGCGGGCGCAGCGGGCGGAACTGCCCTACATGCATCCCGGCCGGGTGGACGTCATCGGCGCCGGCGCGCTGGTCTGGCGGCGCATCCTCACCCGGATGGGCGAGCTCAGCGGCGGCCGCATCATTACGGCTACGGCCAGCGAGCACGATATTCTTGACGGAATTGCCCTGAGTGCCGAGGCACAAAGCTAAACCGAGTATTGGATCCTGAATGACCAGCGCAACAGCCCGGCTCCGCCGGACGGTCTCGGCCCTTCTGTCCGCGGTGCTTGCCGGTGGCATCGCCGCGTCCGCAGTCGCCACCGCACCTGCCGCGCAGGCGGACTCCTGGCGGGACAAGGAGTACTGGCTCAAGGAAGCCGGCATCACCAAGGCGTGGGAGGTGTCCAAGGGCGCCAACGTGAAGGTGGCCGTGATCGACAGCGGCGTTGACGGCAACCATCCCGATCTCAAGGGTGTGCTGGCGGGCGGCCACGACGTCTCCGGCGCGGGCGAGCCCGACGGTGAGAAGAGCATCGGTGCCAAGCCCGAGCACGGCACGCTAGTGGCCACCATGCTTGCGGGCCGCGGGCACCAGGCGGCGAAGAAGGCCACGGCAAGCGCCAAGCCTTCCCCGAGCGCGTCTGCGTCCAAGGCCATGCCCGACGGCATCATGGGCGTGGCCCCCGAGGCACAGATCCTCTCCGTGTCCACCTGGCTGGGCTCAGCCAACCCCGGCGGCAAGAGCGACCAGGACCAGATCCCGGAGGCCGTGCGCTGGGCCGTGGACAACGGCGCGAAGGTCATCAACATTTCGCTGGGCAGCACGTCGCCGGAGTGGCCGCAAAGCTGGGATGCGGCTTTCCTGTACGCCGAGCAGAAGGACGTGGTCATCGTGGCGGCGGCCGGCAACCGGGTGGGCGGCAACGTTCAGGTGGGGGCCCCGGCCACCATCCCCGGCGTGCTGACCGTCGCAGGCCTGGACAAGAACGGACAGGCGAGCACCGACTCCTCCTCCCAGGGCATCAGCATCGGCGTCGCCGCGCCTGCAGAGAAGCTTGCCGGCGGACTGCCCGGCGGCAGCTACGCGGAGTGGGCCGGCACGTCCGGCGCCACCCCCATCGTCTCCGGTGTTGCGGCACTGATCCGTTCCAAGTGGCCGGAGATGAGCGCCAAGCAGGTCATCAACAGGATCGTCTCCACCGCCAAGGACGAGGGCGCACCTGGCAAGGACCCGCTGTACGGCTTCGGCGTCCTGAACGCGGAAGCGGCCCTGAAGGACGATGTGGCCGAAACGAAGGCCAACCCGCTGGGGTCCATCGCGGACTGGATCCGCGTCCACCGGCGCGGGAACCTCGCCACGCCCGCTCCCGAGCCGACGGCCGAGGCACCCGCACCGCAGGCCACGCTGCCCAGGGCGACCGTGCCCGTTGCCCAGCCCCCCTCGCAGCTGGACAGCGCGCTGCCGGCGGCCGTGGTCATCGGGTTCGGTGCGCTTTTCATCGCCATCATCGCGGCCGCGGCGGTACAGCTGCGGCGCGCCTACCGGGCGTCCGGCCGGGGAACGGAGGAGCCGGAAACCGGTGCAGTGACACGGGTGGACCAGGCCGACCGGACCAGTTAGTGAAGATTTTCACAAAGTACTGTACTCTGAAGATATGGCAACCACCCCACAGCTCCAGGATCGTCCGCGTGTGCTCGTCGTCGGCGGCGGGTACGTCGGCCTCTACGTAGCCCTCAAACTGCAGAAGAAGATCGCGAACGCAGGCGGCATCGTCACCGTCGTTGATCCGCTGCCCTACATGACATACCAGCCCTTCCTGCCGGAAGTTGCCGGCGGAAACATCGAGGCCCGCCACGCAGTGGTCTCGCACCGCCAGCACCTCAAGCAGACCGAGCTCATCCAGGGCCGCGTCCTCTCCATCGACCACGCCAACCGCACGGCAGTGGTTGCCCCGGCTGACGGTGGCGAGAACTTCGAGATCCCGTACTTCGACGTCGTGCTTGCCGCCGGCGCCATCACCCGCACGTTCCCGATCAAGGGCCTGGCGGACAAGGGCATCGGCCTGAAGACCATCGAGGAAGCCGTTGCGCTGCGCAACAAGGTCCTCGACCGCATCGAGCGCGGCTCCACCATGACCGACCCCGCCGAGCGCGCCCGTGCCCTGACCTTCGTCGTGGTGGGTGGCGGCTTCGCCGGCATCGAGTGCATCACCGAAATGGAAGACCTCGCCCGCGCCGCGGTCAAGAACAACCCGCGCGTCAAGCAGGAGGAAGTCCGCTTCGTCCTGGTCGAGGCCATGGGCCGCATCATGCCCGAGGTCACCGCGCCGCAGGCCGAGTGGGTTGTGGAGCACCTCCGCAGCCGCGGCATCGAGGTCCTGCTGAACACCTCGCTGGACAACGCGGAGGGCTCCCTCAAGCTCATCAACCTGCCTGACAAGTCCCCGGCCCAGGAATTCGAAACCGACACCCTCGTGTGGACTGCCGGCGTGCAGGCCAACCCGATGGTCCGCTCCACCGACTTCCCGCTGGAGCCCCGCGGCCGCGTCCGCGTGCTGCCGGATCTGCGCATCGGCGGCGACGAAGGCATCATCGACAACGCCTGGGCTGCCGGCGATATCGCCGCGGTTCCCGACCTCACGGGCGGCGGCCTGCCGGACGGCACCTGCGTTCCCAACGCCCAGCACGCGCTGCGCCAGGCCAAGCGCCTCGCCAAGAACCTGTGGGCCTCCCGCTGGGAGAAGCCGCTCGTTGACTACAAGCACAAGAACCTCGGTGCTGTGGCCGGCTTCGGTGAGTGGAAGGGTGTTGCCAACATCAACCTGCTCGGCCGCATCGGACTCAAGGGCCCCCTGGCCTGGCTGGCACACCGCGGCTACCACGGCATGGCCATGCCGACCTTCGAGCGCAAGTTCCGCGTGGTCTTCAACTGGATCCTGAGCTTCTTCGCAGGCCGCGACACCACCCAGCTGCTGGACCTGGACAACCCGCGCGGCGCCTTCGTGGCCGCTGCAACCCCGGCTCCGAAGCCCGCGGCCCCCGCCGCTCCGGTTCCGGCGGAGAACTCCGCAGCCCCTGCCCAGGGCGGCGCCAAGGACCCCGTCACGGCCGAGGCCAAGTAACAAATTACGACGGCGGCCGTTCCCTTTCGGGGGAACGGCCGCTTTGTCGTTTGCCGGGCTTCGTTGTTGCTTGGGTCTCCCGGCGGCGTCCCGGTGCACCCATAGACTGGCTCCATGACGGGTGAAAAGAACCTCCAGACGCTCCTTGCCTCGATGCATCCGGTGCTCCGGAAAGGGGAGTACGTCTACGTTCTCTGGCCTCACGGCAGGCCGCTCGCGGGGCACATCGAGGCCGCCGTCCGGGAAGCCGAAGGGCTCACGGTGGTCCTGCCCCGGGCCGAGGCGGACGCGCTGGACCTGCCCTACGACTTCGTGGCGGCCTGGATCACGCTGGAGGTCCACTCGGCGCTGGAGGCAGTGGGCCTGACCGCGGCTGTCAGCAGGGCACTGACCGAGGCCCGGATCAGCTGCAACGTGCTGGCCGGCTTCCACCACGACCACCTCCTGGTGCCGGTGGCGGACTCTGCCCGTGCGCTGGAGGTCCTGGCCGAGCTGGCGGCCGCCAACGTCCCCGGGCCCGAACCCGTGCGGGAAGTCATCCTGCGCAGCGAGGAACCAGGCGACCGTGAGGCCCTCCTTGCCCTGACCGCCGAAGCCTTCGCCGTTTCCCCGGTTACCGGCTTGCCTGTCGAGGGGGAGCCCGTTGAGGTCAAGGTACTCCGGGAGCTGTTCGTCGCCGAGGAATATCTGCCGGAGTTCAGCATCGTCGCCGAACTCGACGGCGAAATCGTGGGCCACGTGATCAGCACCCGCGCCTGGGTGGAGGACCTCGAGCTCCTTGGCCTCGGGCCCATTGGGGTGACGCCGCGGCTGCAGCGCCACGGCCTCGGCTCCGCGCTCATGCGCGAAACAGTCACCCGGGCCAACGCCGCGGGGGAGAAGGGCATCGCGCTGCTGGGATCCACCGAGTATTACCCCCGGTTCGGCTTCGTGCCGGCGTCGTCCCTGGGCGTGCAGGCGCCCGACACCAACTGGGGCGACCATTTCCAGATCCTGCCCCTCGCGCTGTGGCCCGGCGGAGTCCACGGCACCTTCCGGTACGCGGGGCCGCTGGCCGCCCTCTGAGGCGATACGATTGACCGGGCGCCCCAGTAGCCCAATTGGCAGAGGCAGCGGACTTAAAATCCGCGTGTTGTGGGTTCGAGTCCCACCTGGGGTACTACTTTCCTCCTTCGCGCCGCCGGTGTTCCAATATGCAACGAGTGTTATGAGGATGTGACCTTAGTCACTTATGTTCCCGCTCGAATTGGATTAGCTTGAACTTAGCTCAGGAACCCCTGACCAAAATCGCATCAAAGGCCGTTCGCACCTTTCGATCGAGGAGACTCTAAATGATTTCACTCCCCCAGGCGGCGCCAAGGGTCGCTAAGCTCACAGTGCTTGGCATCGGCGTCGCCCTTTTGGCCACGGCTTGTGGTGGCGGTTCCACCCCAAGCGCGACCGAATCCTCAGCAGGAGCGACTGGCGGCATCGCGTGCCCTGCTCCCAGTGCCACGGCCGGGGCAACCAGCAGTTCCACAGAGACCGGCAACGTGCCGGCAGCAACCACCACCACACCCACACCGCTGAAACTTGGATCGCTCCTGCCGACGACGGGGTCGCTGGCGTTCCTCGGCCCACCCGAAATCGCCGGTGTTAACCTCGGCGTCAAGGAAGTCAACGCCGCCGGCGGCGTGCTCGGCAAGCCCATCCAGGTGGTCCACCGCGACTCCGGCGACACCAAGACGGACATCGCCACGCAGTCCACCACGGCACTCCTCGGCCAGGGCGTCAGCGCCATCATCGGTGCCGCCTCCTCCGGTGTGTCCAAGACCGTGATCAACCAGATCACGGGCGCCGGTGTCATCCAGTTCTCGCCCGCGAACACGTCCCCCGACTTCACCACCTGGGACGATAAGGGCCTGTACTGGCGCACCGCTCCGTCCGACGTGCTGCAGGGCAAGGTCCTTGGTAACTACATGGCCACCTGTGGCGCCCAGACGGTGGGCATGATTGTCCTGAACGATGCGTACGGCACGGGCCTGGCGAAGAACGTCAAGGCAGCCTTTGAGGCAGCCGGCGGCCAGGTTGTGGCCGAGGAGCTCTTCAACGAGGGTGACTCGCAGTTCAGCAGCCAGGTGGACAAGGTCATTGCCGCCAAGCCGGACGCGATTGCCCTGATCACCTTCGACCAGGCCAAGAGCATCGTTCCGCTGATCACCGGCAAGGGCATCAAGCCCACGCAGCTGTTCATGGTGGACGGCAACACGTCCGACTACAGCAAGGATTTCAAGGCCGGCACGCTGAAGGGCGCGCAGGGGACCATCCCCGGCACCTTCGCCAAGGAGGACTTCAAGAAGAAGCTCCTGGCCATCGATCCGGCCCTGAAGGACTACAGCTACGCGGGTGAGTCCTACGACGCCGTCAACCTGATTGCACTCGCGTCCGAGGCCGCCAAGAGCACCAAGGGCACGGAAATCGCCAAGCAGCTCAAGGCAGTCTCCGAGGGCGGTGAAAAGTGCACCGACTTCCCGTCCTGCGTCACCCTGCTCCGCAATGGCAAGGACATCGACTACGACGGCGAATCCGGTCCGGTGACCTTCTCCGACGCCGGTGACCCGACGGAAGCCTCCATCGGCATCTACGAGTACCAGGACGACAACACCTACAAGCCGTCCAGGGAAGAATTCGGCAAGCTGTAAGCCGCTTCCCGCCGCACGACAGGAAACCCCCGGCCAGTTCAACCTGGCCGGGGGTTTCCTGTTGTGCGGTGACTGGTTATGCGGGGCCTAGTCCTCGTCCGCCAGCGTGCCGAGGTACAGCTGGATGACCTTCGGGTCTTTCATGAGCTCGCGGCCCGTACCCGTGTACGCGTCCCTGCCCTGGTCCAGGACGTAGCCGCGGTCGCAGATCTGCAGGCAGCGGCGGGCATTCTGTTCCACCATGATGACGGACACGCCGGCCCGGTTGATCTCGTGAACGCGCAGGAAGGTCTCGTCCTGCTTGACGGGGGAGAGGCCTGCGGACGGTTCGTCCAGCAGCAGCACTGCCGGCTCCATCATCAGGGCCCGCCCCATCGCCACCATCTGGCGTTCGCCGCCGGACAGGGAGCCGGCACGCTGCGCCCGGCGTTTTCCGAGTTCCGGGAACAGGCTGGTGACGAACTCGAAGCGCTCGGCGAAGTCCTTGGGCCGCTGGAACATGCCCATCTGCATGTTCTCCTCAATGGTGAGCGTGGCGAAGACGTTGTTGGTCTGCGGCACGAACCCCACTCCCTGGGTCACCAGCTTGTTGGCCTTCAGCCCGGTGAGGTCGCGTCCCCGGACCATCACGGATCCGGAATGCACCTTGACCAGCCCGAACATGGCCTTCAGCAGGGTGGACTTGCCGGCCCCGTTCGGGCCGATGATGCCGATCAGCTCGCCCTTCCGGGCCTCGATGCTGCACCCGTTGAGGATGTTGACGCCGGGGAGGTAGCCGGCCACCAGGTCCGTGACCTTGACGACGACGCCGTCCTCAGCTGCGCTGCTTGCGGCCGGGGCCGCGCTCGTGGCACTCATTCCTTGTCCTTTTCTGCCTGTGCGGCAGGCTCTGTGCGTCCCGCGGTCTCTGCACGTACGGGAGTTGTGCGTCCGGCGTCGGGATCGGCCTCGGTGATCGTGGGCGCCTCGGCATCGAAGGCGATGATGCCCGCGTCCTCGGTGCCGACGATTGATTCGTCATCCGCCGCGAGTTCCTGTTCCAGTTCCCTGATGCCCTCGGTGTCGCCAAGATCGACGTCGTGGTGGGCGCCCAGGTAGGCGTCGATGACGGCGGGGTCCTTCATGACCTCGCCCGGAGGGCCCTCGGCCACGATCTTTCCTTCGGCCATGACCACCACCCAGTCCGCGATGTGCCGGACCATGTGCATGTCGTGTTCCACGAAGAGGACGGTCATGCCCTCGGACTTCAGGTTCTTGATGTGGTCCAGCAGCGACTGCGTCAGCGCCGGGTTGACCCCTGCCATCGGTTCGTCCAGCATCACCAGCTTGGGCCGGACCATCAGCGAACGTGCCATTTCCAGCAGCTTGCGCTGGCCGCCGGAGAGGGAGGCCGCGTAGTCGTCCTTCTTGGTGTCGAGCTTGAACTTCTCCAGCAGGACGTTGGCGTGCTCGGTGATTTCCTTCTCGCGCCCGCCCCAGATGTTCTTGAACAGGGCCTTGGACAGCCTTTCACCAGGCTGGTTGGACGCGCCGAGCCGCATGTTCTCCATGACGGTCAGCTTGCCCATGACCTTGGTGAGCTGGAACGTGCGCACCATGCCCATCCGCGCCACCTTGTAGGAGGACACCCCGGCGATGCTGTGGCCCTCGAACTGCCACTTGCCCGAGTTCGGCGTATCAAAGCCGGTGAGCAGGTTGAACAGGGTGGTCTTGCCGGCCCCGTTGGGCCCGATCAGGGCGGTGATCTTGTGCCGCGGGATCTCCAGGTAGTCAACGTCGACGGCGTTAATGCCGCCGAAGCTGCGGGTGACGTTTTCGGCGACGACGATCGGATCCCGCTTCTTGCAGCCGGGGGCGTTGTCCCCGACGGCGATCGGACGGGTGTCGGTCATGTAGTCGACGCCCTCTTCCACTGATTCCTCGCTGTATTTGCTCATGCGAACGCCAGCTCCTTCTTATTGCCAAAGACGCCCTGCGGCCTGAAGATCATCAGCAGCATCAGCGCGATGCCCACCAGGATGTAGCGCAGCTGGCCCGCCTGGACCGTGGTCAGCCAGGTCACCGCGCCGGATTCGATGAGACCGTACAGGACACCCTGCGTGAGGGACAGGACCACCCAGAAGATCATGGCGCCGATCACCGGTCCGAGGACCGTGGCCATGCCGCCCAGCAGCAGGCAGGTCCACAGGAAGAACGTCAGCTCGGTGCCGTAGTTGGCCGGCTGCACTGCGCCGCGGGGGAGCGTGAAGATCATCCCGGCCAGTGCACCGAACGTGCCGCCGATCACGAGCGACTGCATCTTGTGGGCGTAGACGTTTTTGCCGAGCGAGCGCACCGCGTTCTCGTCCTCGCGGATGCCCTTCAGCACGCGGCCCCAGGGGCTGCGCATCAGGAGCCAGACGAGGACGCAGCCCACAGCCACGAGTCCCCAGCCCACCACCCGGATGAAGAAGTCACGGTTGTTCATGCCGAAGTAGGAACCCTCGGGGAACGGGTTCATCGAATAGAACCCGCCCTCGAAGGCAGCGAGCCCGTTGGCGGAGCCGGTCACGGAGGTGAGCTGGTTGGTGGTGACGACGTAGCGGACGATTTCCGCTGCCGCGATGGTGACGATGGCCAGGTAGTCCGCCCGGAGGCGGAGCGTGGGAATGCCGAGCACCAGTGCAAAGAGCACGGAACAGACGACGGCGATGAGCAGGCCCACGAAGAACGGCACCCGGAAGGTGAGCGTGGAGATGGCAAAGCCGTAGGCCCCGACGGCCATGAACCCGGCCTGGCCGAAGTTCAGCAGGCCTGAGTAGCCGAAGTGAACGGCGAGGCCGAGGGCGGCAAGAGCGTAGGCCGCCGTCGTCGGGCTGAAAAGTTCACCGGCCGCGCTGGAAAGGATAAATCCGAAGTCCATGGCTGTCTCCTAACCCACGCGCTCGCGACGGCCCAGGATGCCCTGCGGCCTGAACAAGAGGACAACGATCATGATGAAGAGTGCTCCCACGTACTTGAGGTCGGCGGCGAGGCCGAACACGGTGGTCAGTTCGACGAAGATGCCCACGATGACTGATCCGACGAGGGCGCCGAAGACGGTGCCCAGGCCGCCGAGGGTCACGCCGGCGAAGATGAGCAGCAGGATCTGCGAGCCCATGTCGAAGGTGACGCCGGGGCGGTAGTAGGCCCAGAGGATGCCGCCCAGCGAGGCCAGGACACCGCCGACGATCCAGACCAGGCGGATGACGCCGTCGACGTCGATTCCGGAGGCGGCGGCCAGAGCGGGGTTGTCTGCCACCGCGCGGGTGGCCTTGCCCAGCCTGGTCTTCAGCAGCACGATGCCGATGAGGGCGATCACGGCGGCGCTGATGACCAGGGACCACAGGTTGTTGGGGGAGATGGAGACCGGGCCGAGCTGGATTTCCGCGCTCTGCGCGAACGGCAGCTGCTGTGTGGCCCCGCCGAAGTAGAACTGGATGATGTAGCGGATGGCCAGGGCAAGGCCGATGCTGACGATCATCATGGGTACCAGGCCGGTGCCGCGGCGGCGCAGCGGGCGCCAAAGCCCGGCGTCCTGCGCGTAGCCGAACAGTCCGCCGCCGAGCAGGGCCAGGATGATGGCCAGCCAGAACGGCAGGTTCAGGGCGCTGAATCCAAAGACCAGCACGGCGCCGAGGGTCACCATCTCGCCATGCGCGAAGTTGGTGAGCCCGGTGGTGCCGAAGATCAGGGACAGGCCCACTGAGGCCAGGGCCAGCAGCAGGCCGAAGCTCAGCCCGGCCACGAGCCTGTTGAGCAGGTTCTGGCCAAAGTCCTGCTGCTGGACCACGATGCCCTTGCCGAAGGCGAAGATGACCGAGAGGTTCGACGTCTGGCTGAAGGTGACGGTGCGGGGATTCGACTGGCCTTCGGCGAGCTTGATCCCCTTAGGAAGGGTTGATTCGTCCAGCCGGATCTCATAGGTGCCCTGCTGGGGAACACCAATGCTCCATGCCCCGTTGGCGCCTGACTTGGCCTCGCCGGTGAAGGACCCGCTCTTTGCGGTGATCTTGACGCCTTCAAGGGGGCGCCGTGAGTCGTCGCGGAGGAAGCCGCTGATGGTGTCTGTGAACTGCTGGTTCGACGGGGGTGGTGTCGGAGCTGGAGTGCCTGCCTGCGATGCCGGTGCTGCGACCAGCAGAAGTGCCACGACGGCGGAGGCAATGGCCCCCCATACCTTCAGCAGCCCGGCCGGCCGCCGGATAGGCAGCCCTCTCGGTGTGCGTCTCAAAATGAAAACCTCCACAGGGGGGTGGTTACGGCTGCCTCATTGCAGCCGCTGCGAACGGAGGACGACGGATATACCTGCTGGTGGAACGGGTCTTGACTAGCTGTGATATCCGTCACCCTGACCCGATTATCGTACAGCGCAAGCAGTACAAACCGCGTGGGCGGAGCTGACCATCAGATAGCGATCCGGTAACAACTGAAACGCACGTCCACCAGCAGGAACTTTCCCTGCCGCCGGTCCGTGGAACTTGGTAGCGTGACCAGTAGATTCATCACTCAACCCCATACATGGAGGACACCCGCAATGGCACTTGGCGGAAACCCGATCTTCAACGGAAAGAATTTCCGTGGAGCCACCCAGGCGCCGCCTGTCCCGCAGGCGTACGGCCAGAACTACTACGGCCAGGGGCGCGCTCCCGGCTCGGTCATGGACGCCCAGTCCGGCTGGATGTCGCAGCAGCAGCACATGACCAATGACCAGCTGCAGCAGATGTACAACCGGCCTGCCGCCGGCCCCGCCGAAACCGGGCGGATGACCTTCGACGACGTCATCGTCAAGACCGCCATCTGCCTCGCCGCAGTGGTGGTCGGCGCCGCCGTCACCCTCACGGTGAGCCTGTCGCTCGCCAGCATGCTGATGATCGTGGGCGCGCTGGGCGGCTTTGTCCTGGCCCTTGTGAACACGTTCAAGAAGCAACCCTCGCCGGCCCTCATCCTGGCCTACGCCGCCCTCGAGGGCTTCTTCCTCGGCGGCCTGACCCGCATCCTCGACGGGATGTACCCGGGCGTCGGCCTGCAGGCGGTCATCGGCACGCTGTCCGTCTTCGCCGTGACCCTGGTGCTGTTCAAGAGCGGCAAGGTCCGTGCCACCCCCAAGGCGATGCGCTTCTTCATGATCGCCACCATCGGCTACGCGGTCTTCGCCCTGATCAACATGGTCATGATGTGGACCGGTGCCGTGGATTCGCCCTTCGGCCTGCGCACGAGCTTTGAGATCTTCGGCATTCCGCTGGGCGTTTTCATCGGCCTGCTCGCGATCGGCCTCGCCGCCTTCTCGCTGATCATGGACTTCACCAGCATCGAGGCCGGCGTCCGCGCCGGAGCCCCGGAGCGCTTTTCCTGGACCGCTGCCTTCGGCCTGACCGTCACGCTCGTGTGGCTGTACGTTGAAATCATCCGCCTGCTGGCCATCCTCCGCGGCGACGACTAGAACAAAACCCGGCGCACCGCCGTCGTGCGTCCTTAAGGGAAGTGGGTCCCGCCAAACCGGCGGGGCCCACTTCCGCGTTACGGCTGGAGTTTTTGTCCACTTGTCACGACTTCGGGGGCCTTTTGGGGCCATTATCTGTACAAAAACTCCAAGCAAAACAGTTAGGTGAGGCGCTCCAGCACCACGGCCATGCCCTGGCCGCCGCCGACGCAGAGGGTGGCAAGGCCCATGGTTCCGTCCGTTTCGCGCAGGCCGTTGAGCAGCGTGGCGGTCATCCGGGCGCCGGTCATGCCGAAGGGGTGGCCCAGCGCGATGGCGCCGCCGTGCACATTGAGTTTCGCGGGATCGATTTTCAGTTCGCGGGCGCTTGCCACCACCTGGACGGCAAAGGCCTCGTTGAGCTCCACGAGGTCGATGTCCCGCATGTCCAGGCGGGCACGGGCCAGCGCCTGGCGGGAGGCCTCCACCGGACCCATCCCCATCAGTTCGGGGGACAGCGCCGTGGCGGCGGTGGAGACGATTCTGGCCAGCGGCGCCAGTCCGAGGTCCCGGGCCAGGTCGTAGCTCATGACCACCAGGGCTGCGGCGCCATCGTTGAGCGGGCACGCGTTGCCGGCCGTGACGGTGCCCTCCCGGCGGAAGACCGGTTGCAGGGCGCTGACGGCGTCGAGGGTCACGCCGGGCCGCGGCGAATCGTCCCGGTCCACCACGGTGCCGTCGCGCCGCTTGTACGGCGTGATTTCGCGGGCATAGAAGCCGGAGGCAATCGCGGCCTCGGCCCGGTTCTGGCTCAGCACGGCCCATTCATCCTGGTCGGCGCGGCTGATCCCGTAGGACGTGGCCACGTTCTCGGCCGTCTGGCCCATGGCGATGTAGATGTCCGGCATCCTGCCGCCCAGCCGCGGATCCGTCCAGGGCGTGTTCGACTCTGCGCGAGCGGCCGAGCGCTGCCGGGCCGGTTCGAACCATGGGTTGTGGTTTTGAGCCCCGGTTTCGCCAGCCCCGGCCCAGTCCTGGTAGCGGGACACGGCCTCGACGCCGGCGGTGACGAACGCCTGGCCCTCGCCCGCGCGGATGGCATGGAAGGCCATCCGCAGGGTCTGCAGGCTGGAGGCGCAGAACCTGTTGACGGTGGCGGCGGGCACGTTGTCCAGGCCGGCGAGGATGGTGACGACGCGGGCCATGTTGGAGCCCGCTTCGCCGCTGGGTTCGGCGCAGCCGAGGTAGAGGTCATCCAGCCCGGGCCCGGTGTCCCCGGTGGGGTCGAAGGCCGGCAGTTTGGCCAGTGCCGCCCGGACCATGGCCGCCGCCATGTCGTCCGGCCGCTCATCCTTCAGAGAGCCCTTGAATGCGCGGCCGATCGGGCTTCTGGCGGTTGAAACAATGACTGCTTCAGGCATGCGACCAGCCTACGCCCGTGCCCTGTGCATTAACCGCTACGCCAGCCGCATGGCCCCCGCCGCCGGGGTGACCGTGAAGATGTCCGGTGCCGTGTACCCCGCCTCCGCGAAGGCACGTACGACGGCGGCACGCACCTGCTGCTCGCCGCTCACCGGAGTCAGGGCGATGGCCGCCCCGCCGAATCCTCCGCCGGTCATCCGGGCACCGATGGCGCCGCCCGCCCGTGAGCTCTCGACGGCCAGATCCAGTTCCGGGCAGGAGATCTCGAAGTCGTCGCGCATGGAGGCATGGCTGGCGTCCAGCAGGGGGCCGATGGCCGACGGTCCCTGCTGCGCCAGGAGTTCCACGGTCTGCAGCACGCGGTCGTTCTCTGTGACGACGTGCCGGACGCGGCGGAACGTGACCTCGTCCAGCAGCCCGCTGGCCTCCTCGAGATCGGCCGGTGCAACATCGCGCAGTGCCTTGACGCCCAGCACCTCGGCGCCCAGTTCGCAGGAGGCACGGCGGGAGGCGTAGCCGCCGTCGGCGTGGGAATGGGACACCTTGGTGTCGATGACCAGCAGGACAAGTCCAGCGGCCTCGGCCTCGAAAGGGACCAGCTGGACGCTCTGGTCGCGGCAGTCCAGGAACACGGCATGGCCCTTCGAACCGCGCAGCGAGGCGGACTGGTCCATGATGCCCGTGGGCGCGCCGACGAAGTCGTTCTCCGCGCGCTGGGTGGCCAGAACCATGTCCTCCGGGCCCATGCCGGCGCCGGTGAGGTCGTTGAGCGCGGAAATCACCGCGCATTCGATGGCGTGCGAGGAGGACAGGCCGGCGCCGAGCGGCACGTCGGAGTCAAGCAGCAGGTCCAGCCCCGGGACGTCGATGCCGCGCTGCTGCAAGGCCCAGATGACGCCCAGCGGGTACTTGGTCCACCCCTTGGCCGCTCCGCCCTCCAGCGAAGCGGTGTCCGCCGTCGTGATTCCCTGGTCGCCGTAGGTCGAGAGCATCCGGACGGTGGAATCGGGCCGGACCGCCACGGCCACGCGGGCGGTCCTGTCGATCGCGAACGGGAGCACGAAACCCTCGTTGTAGTCCGTGTGTTCGCCGATCAGGTTGACCCGGCCGGGGGCCTGCCACACGCCGTCCGGCTGGCGGCCGTACGCGGCGGAGAACCGGGCCCCGAAGTCGGTGGTGGCGGGGGCGGTCATGCGTGGGCTCCTTCGATGAGGTCCGGTTCGGTCAGTCCGGGGGCAACCGGGGCGAGCGCTTCGGCCGGCGATGCCGGAACCGTGACCGAGCGGAGCCGCTCCGCCACCTGTTCGGGCGTGGTGTCGTTGATGAAGGCGCCCATGGCCGCCTCGGAGCCGGCGAGGAACTTCAGCTTGTCCGCCGCGCGGCGCGGGGATGTCAGCTGCAGGTGCAGGCGGCTGGCCGGGCGGAGCAGGTCGTCCACCGGGGCCTGGTGCCAGGCCGAAATGTAGGGCGTCGGGGTGGGGTAGAGGGCGTCCAGACGCTTGAGCAGGTCGAGGTAGACGTGGGCCAGCTCGTCCTTCTCCTCCCCGGTCAGCCCGGCCAGGTCCGGGACCTGGCGGTGCGGGACGAGGTGGATCTCCAGCGGCCACCGGGCAGCAAACGGAACGTAGGCGCTGAAGCTGTCGCTTTCCAGCACCATCCGGCTGCCGTCCTCCCGCTCGGCGCGCAGCAGCGAGCCGGTCAGCGTTTCCTGCCCGCCGGCGTCGTCATAGAACCTGCGGGCGGCGGCGCCCATGACGGCGCCGCGCGGCGTGACGTAGGGGTAGGCGTAGATCTGGCCGTGCGGGTGGTGCAGGGTGACGCCGATGTCCGCACCACGGTTCTCGAACGGGAAAACCTGCTTGATGCCGGGCAGCGCGCTGAGGGCCGCCGTCCGGTGAGCCCACGCCTCCACCACTGTGCGGGCTCGGGTTTCACTCAGGCCGCTGAAGGATCCCGTGTGCTCCGGGGTGAAGGTGACCACCTCGCAGCGTCCGAACGCCGGGCCGGTGGTTCCCCAGCCCGGGTTGGCGGGGACCGGACCCACTGCCGGGCCGAGGGAGGGGAAGCGGTTCTCGAACACCACGACGTCGTAGTCCGGCGCGGGGATCTCGGACGGGTTGGCGTCCGTGGTGGGGCAGATGGGGCACTGGTCCGCGGGCGGCAGGTGGGTGCGCGTTTGCCGGTGCGCGGCCACGGCCACCCATTCGCCGGTCAGCGCGTCATACCGGACTTCGCCCGGCTCGCCGCGGGGCGGGAGGTCCCGGCGGTCCCGGGGGAGCTCCACGGAGCGCGGCCGGGTTGAACCGGCGTCGTCGAAATAGAGCAGTTCCCGGCCGTCGGCGAGCTGGGTGCTGGTGATGTGGGTCATGCGTCGTGTCCTTTGAACGCGGGTGGCTTGGATGCCCGGTTGGTGGGTGTTTGGTTCGCGGGTGTTTGGTCTAACGGCGCCAGCCGCAGCTCGCCGACCGACTGCCGGAGAAGGTCCTCGGTGGCAGGGTTGGCGGGGCCTGTGCGGATCCGGTCGTCGGTGATGAGGATGCCGACGGCGGACAGCGGGGCGATCCCGGCGAGGCCTACGGTCCCGAACTTGGTGGCGTCGGCGAGTACAGCCAGCGTGTCCGAGGCCCCGATCATGGCGGCATTGACCTCGGACTCGAGGAGGTTCGGCGAGGTGATGCCGGCCTTCGGGTCGAAGCCGTGCACGCCCATGAAGCAGAGATCGGCGTGCAGGTTGTCCAGCGCGTGCACCGTCACCGGACCCACGAGGGCCTCGGACGGTGTGCGCTGGCCGCCGAGGACCACGGTGCGGATGCCGCCGTCAGCGGCCGCCGCCAGCGCGCTGGCCACCATAAGGGAGTTGGTGGCCACCGTGAGCCCGAGATCCTGGGGGAGCAGCCGGGCCAGCTCGTGGGTGGTGGTGCCGCCGGAAACCAGCAGGGTCATGCCCGGGCGGAGCAGGGTGAGCGCCTCCGCGGCGATGGCCTGCTTCGCCTCCGTTTCCCGTGCCGACTTTGCGCCGAACCCCGGTTCGATGGCGCTGAACGAGGAAGCACGGGTGGCGCCGCCGTGGACCCGCAGCAGCAATCCTTCGGCGTCGAGCGCGTCGATGTCGCGCCGGACGGTCATTTCGGACACCCGGAGCACGTCCGCGAGTGCCGCGACCCGGACTGTGCCTTCGGCGTCGAGCTCCTGGAGGATCCGGTGCTGCCGCTGCGTTGCGAGCACGTGGCTCCTCCTTTCCCTGCGGCTCAGCTTCGTGTGGGCCCCGTCACCTTGGGGCACCCCTCCATTGTCACACAAAGCGATCAAAAACAAATACTTTCTAACAAAAGATAACAAGATCCCGAGGGGCGGCGTGCGTTGTACGGTAGGTCCATGACTTCCGGCGCCACATCCGAAACCAGCGAATCCCTCCAGTCCCAGCGGCGGTACGCCACGGGCAGGCAGTACGAGCTCAGGCGGGGCGACGCGCTCGCCGTGGTCACCGAGCTGGCCGCCGGGCTGCGGTGGTACAGCCGGGGAGAGGTGCAGCTGACCGAGTCCTACGGGGATTCCGACATTCCGCCCGGCGCGACGGGCATCACCCTGGCGCCGTGGGCCAACCGCGTGGAGGACGGGGTATGGCACCTGAACGGCAAGAAACAGCAGCTGGACATTACCGAGGTGTCCAAGAACAACGCCAGCCACGGGCTCCTGCGCAACGCGTCATACTCGCTGGTCGCCGAATCCGAGTTTGCGGTGACCCTGGAGGCCCCGGTGTTCCCCCAGCACGGCTACCCGTTCCTGGTGCGGCACCGCGTGGAGTACTCCCTGGCCGAAGACCTGGGCCTGGAGGTGCGGCAAACGCTGATTAACGATTCCGACGCCGAGGCGCCGTTCGTGCTGGGGGCGCACCCCTATCTCCGGATCGGCGATGTTCCCTCCGAGGAGCTCACCCTGACTGTGAACGCTGCAACGCGGCTGGTGGCGGATGAGCGGCTTATTCCGCGCAGCGCCGAACCCGTTTCGGCAGACAGTGACCTGCGGGGTGGCAAGACTGTGGGGGACCTGGATCTCGACGCCGCCCTGACGGATCTGGCGTTCGACGGCGGGACCGCCCGCCACACGCTGACCGCGCCGGACGGCCGCAGCGTCAGCCTCTGGCAGGACGGGACCTGCCCGTTCGTCCACGTGTTCGTCAGCCGCACCTACCCCGGCCGGCCGGCAGCCGTGGCACTGGAACCGATGACAGGCCCGGCCAATGCCTTCAACTCCGGGGACAGCCTCCGCTGGCTGGCCCCCGGGGACTCGTTCACCATCACCTGGGGCATCCGCGCTGACCTGGGGTAGGACGGGCGAGCCTTGTTTCCCATAGCCGGGCGGCTAGGGAAGTATTGGGCTATGACGCCAGCAAAGGACGCCACACCAGACGACGCAGCCAACACGACAAGCGCGGCCCGGCCGTTCGGGCGCGGCCCGTTCGAGCGCCTCGAACCGCGGCGCATCCGGACCGACCGTGACTTGGAGCAGGACATTCCCTATGGGGTGCGCATTGCGGCGGCATGGTCCTGGCGGTTGGGCCTGATCCTCCTGGTGATCGGGGCGCTGGTCTGGCTGCTGGCCAAGGTCAGCTTCCTCATCATTCCCGTCATGGTGGCGGCCCTGCTGGCCGGCCTGCTGAGCCCCGTGGTGCGGTGGCTGCGGACGTCGCACATCCCGCAGGGACTGGCCGTCGCCATCACGGTCCTTGGCTTCATCGGCCTCATCGCAGGTTCCCTGGCCCTGGTCGGCCGGCAACTGGCCCTCGGCTTCCAGGAGCTGTGGGGTGAGGCGCTGACCGGCGTCCAGCAGGTGCAGGACTGGCTGGCCGAGGGCCCGCTGCACCTGACGGCCACCCAGATCGACCAGTACATCCAGGAGGCCACGGCCGCGCTGCAGAACAACAGCAGCAGCATTCTCAGCGGCGCCCTGTCCTTCGGGAGCACCGCCGGCCACTTTGCGGCGGGACTGGTCCTGGCGCTGTTCATCCTCATCTTCTTCCTCCTGGAGGGCAGCCGCATCTGGGGGTTCCTGGTCCGGCTCCTGCCGCGGCAGGCGCGGATCCCCGCCGACGGCGCCGGCCGGCGCGGGTGGACCTCCATGGTCAGCTATGCCCGGATCCAGCTGTTCGTGGCCTTCGTGGATGCCGTGGGCATCGGCGTCGGTGCGGCCATCATCGGTGTCCCGCTGGCCCTGCCGCTGGGCGTGCTGGTGTTCATCGGCTCCTTCATCCCCGTGGTCGGTGCGCTCGTGACGGGCGTTATCGCCGTACTCCTGGCCCTGGTGGCCAACGGCCCGATCAACGCCCTGATCATGCTGGGCATCGTGCTGCTGGTGCAGCAGCTGGAAAGCCACATCCTGCAGCCGCTGGTCATGGGCAAGGCCGTTGCCCTGCACCCGGTGGCCGTGATCCTCTCCGTTGCCGCCGGTTCCTACCTCGCGGGCATCCCCGGGGCACTGTTCTCGGTCCCCATCCTGGCCGTAGCAAATTCGGCGATTCGGTATATTGCTGCCAGAACGTGGGAACATGAACTTGTGCCGGCTGCCGCGGGTACCGCAGACCTGGCCGCTGCCGACGAGGACAACACGTTCAAGAATGTCCGGCTGCCGGGCCCGCATTCCGGCCACGGCAACCCCGCCGGCACTGCACACGGCGCCCCGGACGGCAAGGCCGCCCCGGGTGCCGAGGCCGAATCACCCAAAGGAGAATAGTTCGTGAACACCCCCGAAAGCCTTCCCGTCACGCTGGACGATGTCCTTGAGGCGCAGAAGCTGCTGGACGGGATTATTGCGCGGACCCCGGTGGAGTCCTCCCGGGCCCTGGGTGCCATGGTGGGCGGCGAGGTCTACTTCAAGTGCGAGAACCTGCAGCGCGCCGGTTCCTTCAAGGTGCGCGGCGCCTACGTGCGCATGGCACGCCTCTCCGAATCTGAAAAAAGGCGCGGCGTGGTGGCCGCTTCCGCAGGCAACCACGCGCAGGGCGTGGCCGTCGCCGCCAAGAGCCTGGGCATCAAGGCCCGGATTTACATGCCGCTCGGCGTGGCTCTGCCCAAGCTCGCCGCCACCCGCAGCCACGGCGCCGAGGTGGTCCTGCACGGGCACAACGTGGATGAGGCTTTGGCCGAGGCCCAGCGGTATGCCGACGACACCGGAGCCGTCTTCGTCCACCCCTTCGACAACGTGGACGTGGTGGCCGGCCAGGGCACCCTGGGCCTGGAGATCCTCGAGCAGGTGCCCAACGTCGACACCATCCTGATGGGCGTCGGCGGCGGAGGCCTGCTGGCCGGCGTCGCTGTGGCCGTCAAGGCCCGCGCCAAGGAACTCGGCCGCGAAATCCGCATCATCGGCGTGCAGGCGGAGAACGCGGCCGCGTACCCGCCCTCGCTGGCGGCGGACGCCCTGGTGCCGCTCAAGAGGGTTTCCACCATGGCCGACGGCATCGCCGTGGGCCGGCCCGGGCAACTGCCGTTCAGCATCATCCGCGAACTGGTGGACGATGTGGTCACGGTCAGCGAAGACTCCCTGGCGCGCGCCCTGATCTTCCTGCTGGAACGCGCCAAGATGGTGGTGGAGCCCGCCGGTGCGGTGGGCGTGGCGGCCCTCATGGACGGCAAGATCGAGAACCCCGGAACAACCGCCGTCGTGCTGTCCGGCGGCAACATCGACCCCATGCTGATGCTCAAGGTGATCCAGCGCGGCCTGTCCGCCGCCGGCCGCTACATGACCGTGCGCATGATGCTTGATGACCGCCCGGGCTCGCTGGCCACCATCGCCCGCATCATCGCCGAGAACGACGCCAATGTCACCGGCCTCGACCACACCCGCGTGGGCGGCTCCATCAGCATGGGCGACGTGTCCATCACGGTGAACCTGGAGACCAAGGGCCACGAGCACGGCGAACAGGTCCTCGGTGCCCTGCGTGCCGAGGGCTTCCAACCGATCGTGGTGCACTAGGAGCGGCCATGCTGGACAGGCCGGGGGAGGCGCCCGCCACCAGGCAAACGGCGGCCGCCCGTGCCAAGGCCGGACTGCTGGTGGTGGGATCGTTCGTGGCGCTCCTGTTCGCCATCGAGCTGCTCAACACCGTGCTGCTGCACTCGCTGAACGGCGTCTTCGGGCTCAGGCCCAGAAGCGCCGACGGCATCCTGGACGTGTTCACGTTCCCGCTGCTGCACGCCAACCTCAACCACGTGCTGTCCAATGCGCTGCCGCTGATCATCTTCGGGTTCCTGGTGTTCCTGTCCGGGATCCGGGTCTTCCTCACGGCGGTCGCCTGCAGCTGGCTGGGCTCCGGCCTGGCCGTCTGGCTGTTCGGCGCCGGCGGAGTCACGGTGGGCTCCTCCGGCCTGGTCTTTGGCCTGTTCGCGTTCCTCCTGGTGCGCGGTTTCTTCAACCGCAGCTGGTGGCAGATTCTCCTCTCCGTGGTGCTGTTCCTGGCCTACGGCAGCATCCTTTTCGGGATCATTCCGAACGTGGCCGGCTACGTGTCCTGGCAGGCCCATCTGGGCGGCGCCGCCGGCGGCGTCCTGGCCGGCGTGGTGCTGCGGGTACGGGCCACCCGGCGCTGAACGCTGTTGCCCGTCCCAAGCAGAACTAAGGCGATTTAAAGCACGACGCCGGCCGTCCCCGGAAAGGGGGAGGCCGGCGTCGTGCGTTTGCTGCGACCGCGGACGGAGGCTGTGTTAGCCCGAGTAAGGCTTGGCGGAAATAATCTCCACCGAGATGTCCTTGCCGTTGGGGGCGGTGTAGCTGAGCTTGTCGCCCTCCTTGTGGCCCATGATGGCGGAACCGAGGGGGGACTTATCGCTGAAGACGTCCAGGTCGGAGTCGCCCGCGATTTCGCGGGAGCCGAGCAGGAAGGTCTCCTCGTCGCCGGCGATGCGGGCGACGACGATCATGCCGGGCTCAACGATTCCGTCATCGGCAGGTGCCTCGCCGACGTGGGCGTCGCGGAGCAGGACGGTCAGCTGGCGGATGCGGGCCTCGATCTTGCCCTGCTCTTCCTTCGCAGCGTGGTAACCGCCGTTCTCCTTGAGGTCTCCCTCCTGACGGGCAGCGTCGATCTTCTGGACGATTTCCGCACGGCCGGGGCCGGAAAGGTGGTCCAGCTCTGCCTTCAGGCGATCAAAAGCTTCCTGGGTAAGCCAAGCTGCGGGCGCACTGTTAGTGGTAGACACGGACTTCTCCTCTAGTGGGTGTACAGGCGGTCATACAAACAAAGACCCCGCCACGGTGGCCACCTGTGGAACTCAGCAACCATCTCAGCGGGGTAAAGGTATTGATCCATTGTAGTCAATCCTGTGGAGTAAACCCAATAACCAAGCGGCGTGGGTCACACGGCTTCTTCCGCTGCCCGTTTCCCGGCTGCCCTGTGGGCGGGCGATCAGGCCGCGGGCTTAGGGATCCAGCAGTTGTCCACGACGCCCGAGACGGCCTGCGATTCGGTGCGCAGGACAACCCGCTGGGCGACGGTGCGCCCGCCGTCGGTGCTCTGGCCCTGCGCCTCATCGACAGGCGGAATGTCGACCACCTTCCAGCCGACCACCGCGAACTTGGAATCGAGCGCCTTGATGGCGCACTTGACCGCGGTGCCGGGTTCCCTGGTCACCTGGAAGTCCACCTCGGCCTGGGTGGCATCGGTGGTCCGGTAGCCGATGTCCTTGAACGTCACCGACGCCGTGGCATTGGACGTGGAAACCCAGGCCAGAAAGCCCATCCCGACTGCCAGCGCCGCAATTATGGCCCAGCGCCTGGCTTTTCCGGACAGTCTGCGCTTTGGACGGCCATAGCGATTGGCTAGGCTAATGTCTGCAGGCTGGGCAGTGGCCGACTTGTCCTCGGTAGTCACCCTTCCAGTTTAGTGGCGATCAACCCGGGAAAAATCCGGCGCCAGCATTGCAGTCCGTCCCAGGAGAAAGAGGAGCAGTCCCAGATGACAGCGTCCCCCAGCCAGTCGTCCAAGCTTCGCCTGCTGGCAGTCCACGCCCACCCGGATGACGAATCCAGCAAGGGCGCAGCCACCATGGCGATGTACGCCGCGGCCGGTGTGGACGTGATGGTCGCGACCTGCACGGACGGTTCGCGCGGTGACATCCAGAACCCCGCCATGGAGTCCGCGCCGCATCCGAAGCGGGACATGGCAGGCGCCCGCCGCCTGGAAATGAACGAGGCCGCCCGGATCCTTGGCATCCGGCAGCGCTGGCTGGGTTTCGTGGATTCGGGGCTGCCTGAGGGCGATCCGCTCCCGCCGCTGCCGGCCGGCTGCTTCGCACTGCAGCCGCTGGAACGCGCCGCGGCCCCGCTCGTGAGGCTGATCCGGGACTTCAAGCCGCACGTCATGGTCAGCTATGACGAAAACGGCGGCTATCCGCACCCGGACCACATCATGGCGCACCGGGTTGCGGCCGAAGCCTTCGACGCCGCGGGGGACCCCGCCAGGTATCCGGGCACCGGGGAAGCCTGGGAGCCCAGCAAGCTCTACTACGACCGCGCGTTCAGCCCGGAACGCTTCCGTGCCCTGCACTTTGCGCTGGAGGAGGCCGGGCTCCAGTCGCCCTACGCCCAGCGCCTTGCTGCCTGGCTCGAGGCCGACGCCGAAGGGCACACGCCGCCGCTGCCCACCCACGAAACCACCACCCAGGTGGACTGCGGCGCCTTCTTCGAGACCCGTGACGACGCGCTCAGGGCCCACCGGACCCAGGTGGACCCGCTGGGCTTCTTCTTCGCTGTCACGGCGGAGATGCAGGCGCGCGTCTGGCCCTGGGAGGACTACACGCTGATCCGCTCGAACGTGGCCCCGGAGCTGCCGGAAAAGGACCTCTTCGCGGGGCTAAGATAGAGACAAGAGACATTTTCTATCCCGTGTAGAAAATGCTCATTGGAAGACCCCGCGTACAAGACCGTGTGGCGGCCGAAGCGGCCGCGCGCGTACCAGCGGGCCGGACGCCAGCCCAGACGGCCGACGGCGGCCCCAGCCTTGAGAAGGTTTGAACAGTGCACCATTTGCTCATTGCCCTGGCATCGTCCCCGGCACCCTCGCCGTCGCTGCGCCCCGGGCTGTCCCAGGATCAGGTCACGCCCGGACTCCTGGGCTTCCTGCTGACCGCCTTCATCGTGGTGCTCACCGCGCTGCTGATCGTGGACATGGTGCGCCGCATCCGCCGCGTCCGGTACCGTGCGCAGGTTGAGGAAGAACGCCAGGCCGCCGCCGAGGCGGCGGACATCGCCCGCGACGACGCCGCCAACGGCAATGCAGGCCGCACCGACACCTGATCCCGCATCAGGGCAGCCCGGGCCGGGGGAGCGCAACGCCCTCGGCACCGAGCCTTCTGCCTACCTGCGCCAGCACGCCGGCAACCCGGTGCACTGGCAGCCCTTCGGGGACGCCGCCTTTGCGGCCGCTGAGTCCCGGGACGTCCCGGTGTTCCTGTCCATCGGCTACGCCGCCTGCCACTGGTGCCACGTCATGGCCCGCGAGTCCTTCGAAGACCAGGGCACTGCTGAGTACCTGAACAGCCATTTCGTGGCGGTCAAGGTGGACCGCGAGGAACGTCCGGACGTTGACGCGGTCTACATGGCCGCCACGCAGGCCATCAGCGGTGAGGGCGGCTGGCCCATGTCCGTCTTCCTGACCCCCGCGGGCCTGGCCTTCCACGCGGGCACCTACTTCCCGCCGCGGCCCATGCCCGGACGTCCGTCCTTCCGCCAGGTCCTCCAGGCCGTGTACGAGGCCTGGACCGAACGCCGCGATGCTGTTGAGGACAACGCCCGCTCGCTGGCACAGAACATGGGCCAGGTGCAGCTCGCGGCCGCCGTGGACGTCTCCCGTCCCCCGGAACCGCCCGACGCCGGCCTGCTGGCTGCCGCGGTCCGTTCCCTGGCAGAGTCCGAAGACCCCGACGACGGCGGGTCCGGTACCGCCCCCAAGTTCCCGCCGTCGGCCGTTCTGGAGTTCCTGGTCCGGCACGCGGCGGTTCCCTCCGATACCGCCGAAGAGGCCCGGGAGATGGCCGGGCGCACCCTCGCGGCCATGGCCCGCTCGGCTCTCTTCGACCAGCTCGACGGCGGCTTCGCCCGGTATTCGGTGACGCGCGACTGGTCCGTTCCGCACTTCGAAAAGATGCTGTACGACAACGCCCAGCTGCTGCGGACCTACGTCCACTGGATCAGGCTCGGCGGGACAGCTGGCCTGCCGGCGGCGGAGGCTGCGGATGTGACGGCGCGGACCGCCGACTGGATGCTCTCCGCGCTGGGGCTGCCGGACAGTGGACTGGCAGACGGTGGACTGGCAGACGGTGGACTGGCGTCCTCGCTGGATGCGGACTCTGTGGTGGACGGGGAGCACCGCGAGGGGGCCAGCTACCTCTGGACTGCAGGCGGTCTTGAGCTGGTGCTCGGTGCGGAGGATGCCGCGGCCGTCGCCTGGATGATGAATATCGGCACCCGCGGCACCGTCTCGGAGCTCGGCTCGCCGCTGCACCCGGGCCGGGCCCTGGATGGCGACGAGGCACGGCTCTGGCGGGAGGTCAGGCCACGCCTTCAGGAAGCCAGGGCACGGCGGCCGCAGCCCGCGCGGGACGAGAAGGTGGTGGCCGGCTGGAACGGACTCGCCGTGGCAGGGCTCGCCGAAGCCGGTGCCATCCTGGACCGGCCGGACCTGGTGACGGCCGCGGGGGGATCGGCGGACTGCTGGAGGACTACGCATTCTGCGCGGACGGCTTCCTGGCGCTGTGTTCGGCCACGGGTGCCCAGCGCTGGTACGCGCTCGCCGAGGCGCTGATCCAGGCCGCCTGCGCCCGTTTCATCGACGGCGGAAGTCTCGCCGACTCGGCCGGGGAATCTGAACAGGTGGTCAGCGCCCAGGGCGGAACGCCCGGCCTGGAACCCTTTGACAACGCCACGCCCAGCGGTGCGGCCGCCTTCGCCGGCGTCCTGCTGAGCTACGCTGCCCTCTCCGGCTCCGCCGAACACCGCGCCATGTCCGGGAACATCCTTTCCCTGGTGCCCCCGCTCGCAACGCGGGCCCCGCGGGTGGCGGGCTGGCTGCTGGCCACAGCGCAGGCCGCGCTGGCCGGGCCGGTGGAGGCCGCCGTCGTCGGGCCTGCCGGTCCCGGACGGGACGCGCTGCACCGCGCGCTGCTGCTGTCCCCGAGCCCGGGACTGGTGGTGGCGGCAGGAGAAGCGGACGACGGCGGAAAGCCGGCCCAGGTGCCGCTGCTGCGGCACCGGCCCGCCGGACCCGGCGGCGCACCCCTGGTGTACGTGTGCCGCGGCATGGTCTGCGACCGGCCCGTGGCCACCGCCGGGGAGGCGCTCGAAGGCGTCAGCTCAGCACGGCAATGAGGATGGCTGCGAAGTGCGCGGCGAAGGCCAGCACCGTGAACGCGTGGAACAGTTCGTGGAAGCCGAAGTGCTGGTAGCTGAAGTTCGGCTTCTTGAGCGCGTAGAACACGGCCCCGGCGATGTAGAGTGCGCCGCCGACGCAGATGAGCAGCGCCGCCGGGATGCTCGCCGCGAAAAACGCGGGAAGGTAGAACAGCGACCCGCAGCCGAGGCCGACGTAGATGGGCACGTACAGCCAGCGCGGCGCGTCGGTCCACAGCAGGCGGAACAACACGCCCAGGACCGCCGCGGACCAGATCAGCCAGAGCAGGATCTGCGCCGTCGGCCTGTCCAGGAGGCTCCACGCGAGCGGCGTGTAGCTGCCGGCGATCACCAGCATGATGTTCGTGTGGTCCAGCCGTTTGAGGACCCGCTTGACGCCGGGGGACCAGTTGCCGCGGTGGTACACCGCGCTGACGCCGAACAGCAGGACGCCGGTGAGGGCGTAGATGGCGGACGTGATCTTCCGGTCCGCCGTCGGGGCCAGGACTACCAGGACAACCCCCGCAGCCAGGGCGAACGGCGCGGTGACGGTGTGGATCCAACCCCGCCATTTGGGCTTGATGGTCAGCAGTTCCGCGATGCGTGCCGCGGCGTCGTCGACGGCGGTGGGCTCTGACCCTGTTGGGTCCGGGGCGCCCGTGCCGCCGTCCGGGGCATTGCTCCTCATGCCCTCAAGAATAACCTACGGTTCAGTAAGTTACCCACAAGTAACGTATCGTTGGCGCGGTGAGGGGAGCTTCGTCGTCGGTCCGCGGTGCGGCCGCCTGCACGCGGCCGCCGCCTCCGGGCGGTAGCCTAGGACTTGCACAAAAGTCGTACAGCAGGAAGTCAGGTGAATCTCCGGATGGAATGGCCCGGGTTCCTCTATGGCTTCTATGAGCGCAAACTACTGCGCTCCCTGGAACCCGAACGGATCCCACGGCACATCGGCGTCATGGTGGACGGCAACCGGCGCTGGGCCCGGCAGTTCAATGCCCCCACCAGCCAGGGCCACCAGGCCGGCGCGGACAAGATCCACGAGTTCCTCGGCTGGTGCCAGGAGCTGGGCGTCCGGGTGGTCACGCTGTACATGCTCTCCACGGACAACATGAGCCGCTCCGGCGAGGAGCTCGATCTCCTCATGGGCATCATCGCCAATACCCTGGACCGGCTGGACGAGGATGCCGACATTTCGGTGCACGCCATGGGCGCCCCGGAACTGCTCCCTGACTACCTGGCGGAGCGCCTGACCAAGCTCACGGCCCGCACGCCGGTGCGCGAGAAACTGCACGTGAACGTGGCCGTCGGCTACGGCGGCCGGCGCGAGATCGTGGATGCGGTGCGCGAACTGCTGCACGACGCCGTGGCGCACAATGCCGACATCAGCGAACTTGCCGACTCACTGAGCGTGGAGGACATCTCGCGCTTTCTCTACACCCGCGGGCAGCCTGACCCGGACCTGGTAATCCGGACCTCCGGAGAGCAGCGGCTCTCAGGCTTCCTGATGTGGCAAAGCGCCTACAGCGAGTTCTACTTCTGCGAGGCGCTCTGGCCCGCATTCCGGAAGGTGGATTTCCTCCGCGCCTTGCGCGACTATGCGGGCAGGCAGCGGCGCTTCGGCTCCTAGCCCTGTGCGGCGTCTGTTGGCCTCTCTGCGGGCCTCTCTGCGGGCCTCCTCCGTTCACGCCGAATTCACACGCCGGCAACAGGAATCGCCGGCCGAAGACGTTGGAAATTAGTTCGGGGCGATTTACGTTAAACCCATCAGCAGGCAAACCGCCGGCTGATCGGGGAGGCCAGTACATGGAGCGATTTATCGCACCGGCTGTATGGGAGGCCGGATCCGGCCTCGTGGCCGAACCGCCTCACCAATAACAATTCCGGGCATGTGCCCCGGGGCTGGAGTCGATGTGGCTATTTCTGAACAACTGCCCGACGTCATCACGGACAAGGGTGAGAAGGCTACCTCTCGCGCCATGCGAGCCAATTCAAAGACCGGTGCGGACATGAAAGACGCCGCAGCCGGTCTTGCTGTTTCCGGCCCAAAGACTGAAACCCAGCCGTCAGTCTCCACTTTCGTTATCGACACCTCCGTGTTGCTTTCCGACCCCCGCGCCCTGCTGCGGTTCGCGGAGCACGAAGTCATTGTGCCGATCGTGGTGATCACCGAACTTGAAGGAAAGCGGCACGACCCTGAACTGGGCTACTTCGCACGGAAGGCGCTCCGGCTCCTCGACGACCTTCGCATCCAGCACGGCGGGCTGAACCGGCCCATTCCGCTGGGCGACGCGGGCGGCACGCTCATGATCGAGATGAACCACATCTCGGCCGAAGTCCTGCCGGCCGGATTCCGTGGCGGGGACAACGACAGCCGCATCCTCGCCGTCGCCAAGAACCTCTCCAACGAGGGGCGCAACGTCACCGTGGTGTCCAAGGACCTCCCGATGCGGGTCAAGGCCTCGGCCATGGGCCTGCTGGCCGACGAATACCGCAACGAGCTCGTGAAGGACTCCGGGTGGACGGGGGTAGCCGAGATCGACGCCAGCGACGAGGAAATCTCCACGCTTTACGGCCACGAACCGGTCTTCATTCCGGCTGCTGCAGAGATGCCCGTCAATACCGGCCTGGTGGTGCTCTCCAGCCGCGGATCGGCACTGGGCCGTGTGGGTGCTGACAAGCAGGTCCGCCTGGTCAAGGGGGACCGCGACATCTTCGGCCTCCACGGGCGCTCCGCGGAACAGCGGCTCGCCATCGACCTGCTGATGGACCCCGCCGTGGGCATCGTCTCCATGGGCGGACGCGCGGGCACCGGGAAGTCAGCCCTTGCCCTGTGTGCCGGCCTGGAAGCGGTGCTGGAGCGCCGGGAGCACCGCAAGGTGATCGTCTTCCGCCCGCTCTTCGCTGTGGGCGGCCAGGAGCTCGGCTACCTGCCGGGCTCGGAGGCGGAAAAGATGAACCCCTGGGCGCAGGCGGTTTTCGACACCCTGGGTGCTCTCGTGAGCCAGGAAGTCGTGGAGGAGGTCATGGACCGCGGCATGCTGGAAGTCATGCCGCTGACCCACATCCGCGGACGCTCCCTGCACGACGCCTTCGTGATCGTGGACGAGGCCCAGTCGCTCGAAAAGAACGTCCTGCTGACCGTCATGAGCCGGATCGGGCAGAATTCGAAGATCGTCCTCACCCACGACGTCGCCCAGCGCGACAACCTCCGGGTGGGACGGCACGACGGCATCGCAGCCGTCGTCGAAACGCTCAAGGGCCACCCGCTCTTCGGCCACATTACGCTCACCCGCTCCGAACGCTCGCCCATCGCGGCGCTCGTCACGGACCTCCTCGAAGGGGCGTAGACCGAGGAAAAGCCGCTGGTTGAGCTTGCCGAAACCGAGCTCAACCGGCGGCGATCCCCAGGAGGAACTTCGCCGCCGGTTCGTGGCCTTCCACCTTCAGTTGCCAGTCTGGGCGGCTGAGTCCTTCCGGGGTGAGGCGGACCCGTTGGACTGTTTCCGGCTTGCCGGCCCAGGACATGCGGGTTACGCCGTTCAGTTCGTAGCCCAGCGACCTGGAGACGCCCAGGGATGCCGTGTTCCAGTCGGCCGCTTCGGATTCGCAGGCTTCGGCGCCGAGCCAGTCGAAGGCGTAAAGCGCGACGGCGGCCCTCATCTCCTTGCCGAAGCCGCGGCCCTGTGCGCTTTTCCGCAGCCATGATCCGGTGGTGACCGTCCGGAGAAGCGAAAAGTCCCGCGCCGAGAGGTCCTGGCAGCCAAGGAACGTGCTCTCGTGCCAGATGCCGAGCGTCAGCGTCCAGGAATCCGGTGTGGACGCGGCGCGGCACTGCCAGTACCAGCGGGCCATGTTTGGGCCGAGCTCGTCGGCGGGCACCGCGGTCCACGGCGTGCCGAACGGGTTGCGGCCCTGGTCGTGGATGCCGCTGGCCGCAGCTTCGACGGCATGGGGAATGTGGTCGTCGCGCACTGGCCGAAGGGTGAGCCGGGGAGTGGTCAGGGTGAGGGTGAACGGGGGCCACACGGAGGTCAGCTCGGTCATTCCGGAAGCCTAACTGATCCGCGAGGAACGCCCTTGTGGGCTGCCGCCGTCAGCTGGTGTGGTGCGACAGTCCGAGGGACAGCCGGGTATTGCCGGGTCCCTCCAGCACCAGGGCGACCGCCTTGTTGGGAAGCTCGAAGACCATGGTGGCGTCGGCTGATTCCCCTCGCCGCAGCTGCGTCTTCCCGGGCGACGTCCACAGCGGGCGAATGCTGTTGGCACCCAGCCCCGTCACCGTGAACTGCGACGTGTCCAGGCCGATGCCGTCTCCTTCCAGCGCGGTGAACTGCACCAGGATGCGCACCCGGTGGGTCCCTGCAGACGCGCCTTCGTCCAGCACCTGAACGCGTTCCGGCGGAAGCCAGCCGTCCTTTTCCAGCGGGATGATGCCGTTGACCCTCGCCGTGCCGCCGGGAATCACCGCGCTGGCGCCCAGCGGTGTACTGGCCTCCGGCTTGGCGGTGAGGAAGAGGTATCCCAGCACGAGTCCCATGGCACACAACAGCGAGAGCGGGATCAGCAGCAGCTTCCGGCGGCGCCGGGTACCGGTCCCGCCGGTGCCCGCGGTGCCAGGAGTCGAGATGTCTGGGGCCATGGTTGACATGGCACGAGTTTGAAGCGGCCAGGTTGGAAAAACCCTGTATGGCACCCCGCATTCCGGGCGGCCAGCCAGGGCAGGCGCTGTCAGGCAGGCGCTGTCAGTCAGGCGCTGTCAGGCGGGGCGGCCCGTCACGCGGGGTTGGGCCGCAGCGGCCACTGGATGTGCTCCCGCACATCCGTAAGGTTCATTGGCTCGGCGACGAAGAGATCATCCAGCATGTACTCGTCCACCGCCAGGATCCGGATTCGGTGCCCGGGAAGCCGCCCCTCGCCCTCGAGCGGTTCGGCGGCCACGCACACGCCGGTGCCTGCATCGATGCGGATCCTGGTCCGGCCCGGTCCGCAGAGGGGCGCTGCCGGATCCAGCGGACGGTATCCGGGGTTGGGCGACGCCACGGTTTCCAGCGCCGGACGGCCCTCGTGCGTCACCGCCTGAACGGGCTCCAGGATCTCCACGGCGTTGGCGTTGGGAAACTCCAGCGGCACCGGGGTATTGCCTGCCAGCTCCACCGGATCCAGCGCAGCGGCGAAGCGGCCATTTCCGAACGCGGGTTCACCGTAGGCGGCCTCCGGGCGGCGCCGGACCAGCCCGCCGTCGTCGTAAACCGGGGTGACCAGATGCGCAGGAAGAAGCCACGACTTCCGGGTTGCACTGATGTACAGGCCGTCACGGGAATCGTTGATGCCCGTGGTGCTGCCGAGCAGCGTGCCGTCGGCGGACTCCAGGCGGAGCGCACCGGGCCGGCGCAGCCAGGCTCGGACCACATCGCTGCCCGGTGTCTCGGTGTATTCGAAGCGCAGGGACTGCCATTTCCACGGAGACGAGCGGCACAGGTTGCGAAAAGAGGCAGCCGAGGTGGGCGGAGCACCGCCGCCGTGTTCCTGCCGGTGTTTGGCGTCCCAGGTCCCCATATCCACAGTTTACGCGCGGCCCTCAGCGCCGGGCCGGGCAATCCAGTAGCATCCGAGGGTGATCCAACGACTGGGGGAACTCTGGGAAGCCGCACCCGCCGCGTTCTGGCTGGTGCTTGCCTCGTGCGCCTACTTTGCCGTGATGGCCGTGCGGCTCACGGTGATCGACGTCCGCCACCACCTTTTGCCGAACCGGATCGTCTTCCCCTCCTATGCTGTGGCCGGCGTGCTGCTGCTGGGGGCGGTGCTGACCCTCGCCGTCGGGGATCCGTCGGGAGTGCCCGACGGCGGGGCCCGCCTTTTCGGCGTGCCGGCGCTGCGGATTCTGGCCGGGGGAGCGGTGCTGTGGCTGTTCTACTTTCTGCTGCGGCTGGTGTACCCGCCCGGCATGGGGTTCGGCGACGTGAAACTCGCCGGCGTCCTCGGCCTGTATCTGGGTTACCTCGGCTGGACGCACGTCTTTGCCGGGACGTTCGCCGCGTTCCTCCTCGGCGGGCTGTGGAGCATCGGCGTGCTGGCGCTGCGGCGCGGGACGCTCAAGTCGGCCATTCCGTTCGGGCCGTTCATGCTGGCAGGAGCGGCCGCGGCGATGGTGCTGCTGCCGGCTTAAGCCCTACCCTCATAGCGCGAACGTACACTTGCGGCCCCGCAGCAGCAGCCCGGCGGGAGGTCAGCGGCGCTGGCCGGCGAGCTCGCCGTCGTCGTCCTTCACACCGTCCGCCGTACGCACCGCCGATTCGAGCACTGCCGTTTCGAGCACTGCCGGTTCCTCCATTTCAAGCCCGCGCAGGGCGGCCTCGAGCCGCTCGGCCTCCTCGCCGCCCACCGCCTCGCCGCGCGCCACCATGCCGGCGGTGTCCGAGAGCGGGATCTGCTTCAGGGTGATGGCCAGGACCAGGGCAACGGCGATGAAGGGGACGAGGTACCAGAACACCGGCGCGAGGGAGTCGGCGTAGGCGTTGACGATCGCATCCCGGAGCTGCGCGGGAAGCTGGCCGAGGGTCTGCGGGTCCAGTGTTTTGGTGGACTGGGAGGCCTGGTCGGCCGAGGCACCTGCTCCGGTGAAGGCGCCGGTCAGGGACTCCGCAAGCCGGTTGGTGAAGATGGAGCCAAACACCGCCACGCCCAGGGCGGCCCCCACTTCGCGGAAGTAGTTGTTGGTGCTGGTGGCGGTGCCGATCTGGTCCGCCGGAACGGAATTCTGCACCACCAGGACGATGACCTGCATGATCAGGCCGAGGCCGGACCCGAAGAGGAACAGCTGGACGCAGATGACCCAGATGGGCGTTTGGGCGGACAGCGTGGTGAACCACAGCATGGCGGCGATGGTCAGGCTGGCGCCGAGAATCGGGAACATCTTGTACTTGCCGGTCTTGGAAATCCGGATGCCGGAGTAGATGGACGTTCCCATCAGGCCGGCCATCATCGGGAGCATGAGCAGCCCGGACTCGGCGGCGGAGGTTCCCGATGACATCTGCAGGAACGTGGGCACGAAGGCGATGGCGGCGAACATGCCCAGGCCCAGGGTGAAGCCGATGGCGGTGGAGTTCACGAAGATCCGGTTCCGGAACAGGCTCAGCGGAATGATGGGGTCCTCGGCGCGGCGCTCAACCAGGACGAAGGCAGCGGCGGCAAGAACCAGTCCGGCACCGAAGGCCCAGGTGACAGGCGAATCCCAGCCCTCGTCCTTCTTGCCGCCAAAGTCCGTGAAGAAGATCAGGCAGGTGGTGGCGACGGAGAGGAACAGGACGCCCAGGATGTCGATCCGCTTCCCGGCCTTCTTGTTGGGCAGCGTGAGGGTGAACCAGGCGATGGTGAAGGCGGCGATGCCGATGGGGATGTTGATGTAGAAAGCCCACTCCCAGGTGAGGTGGTCGACGAAGAACCCGCCCAGCAGTGGGCCGGCCACAGCCGAGAGGCCAAAGATGGCGCCCAGCGGACCCATGTACTTGCCGCGCTCCTTGGCGGGAACGATGTCCGCGATGATGGCCTGCGAGAGGATCATCAGGCCGCCGCCGCCCAGGCCCTGGACGGCACGGAAGATGACGAAGCCCCAAAAGTCCGTGGCGAAGGCACAGCCCACGGAGGCAAGCGTGAACAGCGCGATGGCCACCAGGAAGAGGTTCCGGCGGCCCAGGATGTCGCCGAATTTGCCGTAGACCGGCATGACGATGGTGGTGGCGAGGAGGTACGCGGTGGTGATCCAGGCCTGGTGCTCAACACCGCCGAGCTTGCCGACGATGGTGGGCATGGCCGTGGAGACGATGGTCTGGTCGAGGCTGGACAGCAGCATGCCGGCGATCAGCGCGGAGAAGATGATCCAGATGCGTTTCTGGGTCAGCAGCAGCGGTGCGGCTGCGGGTTTGGAACTGACGGCGGTGCTCATGGCTGTCCTTCTGCGGGGGTGTTGGTGGGCCGGGAATAAGGCTGGGAGAGCAGGAACCTGGCGGCTTCGAAATTTTCGAGCAGCAGGTCGCGGTATGTGCGGGTGTTGCCTTCGGAGAAGTAGGCGAGGCTGGTGTGCCGGCCGATGTTGCCCATGACCACCACGGCCATCCGCACCACGGGGTGGCTGGCCGGAACGCCTTCGCGTCTGGCAAGGAGCTCGGCGAAGTGGGCTTCCCGCTCCTCGGTCGCGCCGATGATCTTGAGCATCAGCTGCGGCTCCTTCTTGATGACGCCGATCAGCTGGCGTGTCTCTTCCTCTGAGCTGCTCATCCGCTCGGACATGCTCAGCGAGAGCTGCAGGAGGTCCTGGAGCAGGCTGGCGGAGATCCCACCCGCCGGGGACCCTTGCCCGCCCCGCAGGAACTCATCGAAGACGTCCGCGGGCAGTTCGTCGTCCACGTGGCCCAGGATGGCGTCTTCCTTGGTGGGGAAGTAGTTGAAGAAGGTCCGCCGGGAGATTCCTGCCTGTTCGCAGACATCCTCAACGGTGTAGCCGTTGAGCCCGCGCTCGGAGGTCAGGGAACGGGCGACGGCGGTAATCGCCGCCCGCGTCGCGGCCCGCTTGCGCTCGCGCAGGCCGCCAGTAGTTGCACTCTCATTCACAGAGTAAAGTTTTGCACTCTACTCTCCAGAGTGCAACTTTGGAGTTCTGGTGGTCGGGCTCTTCGGGTGGGCCTTTTGGAGTTTTTGTACAGATATCACGACCTGGAGGGCCGCCAAGTCGCGATATCTGGACAAAAACTCCAAAAAGGAACGACGACGGCCGCCCGCCTTCGCTGGGAAGGTGGGCGGCCGCCGTCGTACTTAAGAGGTGCCTCCGCAGGGGAGGCGGTGGGGAATTAGGCCTTGTGGGCCGGGGTCGTCATGGTGGTGACGTCCAGTGCCTTGTCGAGGTCTGCTTCGGAAACCTTGCCTTCGCCCTCGCCGACGAAGCCCAGCTTCTCGGTGGCCTGGCGGACCGTGAGGCCCTCGGCAACAGCGGTCTTGGCGATCTTGGCGGCGTTCTCGTACCCGATGTACTTGTTCAGCGGCGTGACGATGGACGGCGAAGCCTCGGCGAGGAAGCGGGCGCGCTCGACGTTGGCGGTGATGCCGTCGATCATCTTGTCGGCCATGACGCGGCTGGTGTTGGCCAGCAGGCGGACGGACTCGAGCAGGTTCGCGGCCATCACCGGGATGCCGACGTTCAGTTCGAAGGCGCCGTTGGTGCCGGACCAGGCGATGGCGGTGTCGTTGCCGATGACCTGGGCGCAGACCATGATGGAGGCCTCGCAGATGACGGGGTTGACCTTGCCCGGCATGATGGAGGAGCCCGGCTGCAGGTCCGGGATGGCGATTTCGCCGAGTCCGGTGTTGGGGCCGGAGCCCATCCAGCGCAGGTCATTGTTGATCTTCATGAAGGAGATGGCAATGTTGCGCAGCTGGCTGGATGCTTCGATGAGGCCGTCGCGGTTGGCCTGTGCCTCGAAGTGGTCGCGGGCTTCGGTCAGCGGCAGGCCGGTGTCCGTGGCGAGCAGTTCGATGACGCGCTCCGGGAAGCCGGCCGGGGTGTTGATGCCCGTGCCGACGGCGGTGCCGCCGAGGGGAACTTCGGCCACGCGGGGGAGTGCGGCGTTGATGCGCTCGATGCCGTAGCGGACCTGCGCGGCGTAGCCGCCGAATTCCTGGCCCAGGGTGACCGGGGTGGCGTCCATGAGGTGCGTGCGGCCGGATTTGACGACGTCCTTGAACTCAGCGGCCTTGCGCTCCAGCGATTCGGCGAGGTAGCCGAGGGCCGGGATGAGGTCGTTTATCAGCGCCGAGGTGGCGGCAACGTGGACGGAGGTGGGGAACACGTCGTTGGAGGACTGCGAGGCGTTGACGTGGTCGTTGGGGTGGACCACCTTGTCGCTGCCGGCGGCCTTCAGGGCGCGTGAAGCCAGCTCAGCGAGGACCTCGTTGGTGTTCATGTTCGAGGACGTGCCGGAGCCGGTCTGGAAAACGTCGATGGGGAAATCGCCGTCGTACTTGCCCGTGGCCACCTCATCGGCAGCATCCGCGATCGCCTTGGCCAGCTCGCCGTCGAGCACACCCAGTTCAGCGTTGGCCTGGGCAGCGGCCTTCTTGACCCGTGCCAGTGCTTCAATGTGGGCACGTTCCAGGGTTTTTCCGGAGATCGGGAAGTTCTCGACTGCACGTTGCGTCTGCGCGCGGTACAGGGCGTTCACGGGGACGCGGACTTCGCCCATCGTGTCATGTTCAATGCGGAACTCTTCAGTGGAAGTCATGGGGCTAGCTTAGGACGCCCGGGCGCCGCACCGAAAACCGTGAACGGCTTGCGAACGGTGGCCCGCCCGGGCGTCCTCAGGCTGCTTTTAGAGCTCGCCGATTCCGGAAACCAAGTCCGCACGGCCGTCTGCGAGGCTGTACGAGAGTCCGATGACCGCTGTCCGGCCGGACTCGATTGCGTCCGAAATCACACGCGAGCTGTCCACCAGGCGCTGGGAGGTCTGCTTGACGTGCTCCACCACCATGTCGTTGACCTCGGTCTGCTCGTTCCGCAGGGACGTGAGGACGGACGGCGTGATCCGCTCCACGAGGTCGCGGATGAAGCCCGCCGGCATCTGGCCGGTTTCGACGGCCGACTTCGTGGCGGTGACCGCACCGCAGCTGTCGTGGCCGAGCACCACGATCAGCGGGACGCCCAGCACGCCGACGCTGTATTCGAGCGAGCCGAGGACGGCATCGTCGATGACCTGGCCCGCGGTGCGGACGACGAAGACGTCTCCGAGTCCGACGTCGAAAATGATCTCGGCGGCGAGCCGGGAGTCGGAGCAGCCGAAGATCACCGCGAACGGGTGCTGGGTCTCCACGAGCGATGAACGCCGCGAGGCGTCCTGGTTGGGGTGCGAGGATTCACCGGTGACGAATCGTTCGTTGCCTTCGCGCAGACGGCGCCAGGCCAGGGCAGGGGTCAGGTAAGTGGTCACCGCCCCACCTTACGGTGCGGGGCTCGCCGTGGGGGAAACAATGACAGCAGGGTTACTTTCCAGGGATTTGACGACGGCGGCGGCCACGACCGCGAACTCCTCCAGGTTGGCGTCTCCCGCCAGCACCACGGTGGTGCCGCGGTAGGCGAGCACCATGCTCTTCTCGCCCTTGCCCGTGTCGTGGAGTTCCCACTCCTTGCCCCCGGCGTTGCGGGTGCCGGTGACAGGTGCGTTCTTGGTCTGCTGCAGGAGCCACGTGGGGTTGGCCTTGCTGGTCTGGGTCAGGCCGATGAATTTTTCCTTCGGGGTCACGTAGCCGACCTCCCAGGCCGCGACCCCCGTGCCCGCAGCCGCCGTCCAGCGGGCGTAATTCGGATGGAATGTGTCGCCCGGCGCGGGGGCTACCGGTGTGAATCCCGCCACACCCCTAGCGTTGCCGGCTACGGCGCTGACGTCGATGTCCGGACGGTAGCCGTCCGATTTCGGGGAGGGGTTCATCAGGACGATGGGCAGGAACGCCGCGATGCTCACCACGAGGGCGATGATCATTCCGATCACCGAGGCGTTGGCCCGCTTCGCCGCTGCGGCGGCGATTACGGGCTTGACGGGCTGGCTGGCCGGCGCGGGGGAGGGGGCGGGAGCCTGCACGCGGCTCGAGGGGGCGGACTGGTCCTGCATATCACTCACCCTTCTATAGTCGCCCATGGGCGGTCCGAACTCACATTCGAAGCCGGCGGCGGTGAGGCCCGGCGTCCGTTACAAGGCGTGGTCATCCGCCGCCCGAGGGGCTGCTCCACGACTATGATCAGTTACAGAGGAATCACCGCGATGGTCGACTCAGGCCCCGCGGGTTCAATGATCGCCACTCGAAGAAGAGGTTCACGTGTCACCAGCGTCCATTACCCAGAAGTACTCAACGCTTTCCCCGTCGCTCGCCGTCGGAACCGACGAGCCGGACCGCAACCTCGCCCTTGAACTCGTCCGCGTCACCGAGGCCGCTGCAATCGCCGGCGGCCACTGGGTTGGCTTCGGCGACAAGAACAAGGCCGACGGCGCCGCCGTCGACGCCATGCGTTCCTTCCTTCACACCGTCCACTTCAACGGCGTCGTGGTCATCGGTGAAGGCGAAAAGGACGAAGCCCCGATGCTGTTCAACGGCGAACAGGTGGGTGACGGCACCGGCCCCGAGTGCGACGTCGCCGTCGACCCCATCGACGGAACCCGCCTGACCGCCCTCGGCATCAACAACGCCCTGGCCGTCCTGGCCGTCGCCGAGCGCGGCTCCATGTTTGACCCGTCCGCCGTGTTCTACATGGAGAAGCTGGTCACCGGTCCCGAAGCCGCCGACATGGTGGACCTGCGCCTGCCCGTCAAGCAGAACCTGCACCTGATCGCCAAGGCCAAGGGCGTCAAGGTCAACCAGCTCAACGTCATGATCCTTGACCGCGACCGCCACCGCCCGCTGGTCGAGGAGATCCGCGAAGCCGGTGCGCGCACCAAGTTCATCATGGACGGCGACGTCGCGGGTGCCATCGCGGCTGCCCGCTCCGGCACCGGTGTGGACGCCCTCATGGGCATCGGCGGAACCCCGGAAGGCATCGTTGCCGCCTGTGCGATCAAGTCCCTCGGCGGCGTGATCCAGGGCCGGCTGTGGCCCACCAGCGACGACGAGAAGCAGAAGGCGATCGACGCCGGCCACGACCTTGAGCGGGTCCTGTCCACCAACGACCTCGTCACCAGCGACAACTGCTACTTCGCCGCCACCGGCATCACCGACGGCGACCTGCTCCGCGGCGTCCGCTACAACAAGGAGAAGGTCCTGACGCAGTCGATCGTCATGCGCTCCAAGTCCGGCACCATCCGCTTCGTGGACGGCGAGCACCAGGCCAGCAAGTGGGAAGGCTACGCCCGCAAGAGCTAGCCTCCCTCTCGCATAGCGCGAACGTACAGTTGTGGCCCCGATTCCCACCGGATTCGGGGCCACAAC
>NZ_JBHTZA010000033.1:0-46004 GCF_042790555.1 Arthrobacter sp. NPDC056727
GGCCAACCCTCAACCTAGACACCCCAGCCAACCGACTCACCCAGCTGCTACAAGCGGCATAAACCCACGCGTTGCACGCACCCATTGAATTTGCCCCCTTGGAAGTCGCGATATCTGTACAAAAACTCCAGTCCGGCGCGGGTGGTGGGCCGGGCGCGGGTGGGGATTAGCCGAGCTGCTTGGTGATCTCGGCGGCGCGGTCGGCCGCTGCGCGTGCGCCCGCGGCAATGATGGCCGGCATGCCGCGGTCATCGAACGTTGCGATGGCCCGCTCGGTGGTGCCGTTCGGGCTTGTCACGGCTTTGCGCAGGGCGGCCGGTTCGGCGCCGGGTTCGGCCAGCATGAAGCCCGCACCGGCCACGGTTTCGCGTGCCAACAGGAGCGCCAGCTCCTCGTCAAGGCCGAGCTCGACGCCGGCGGCGGCCATGGCCTCGGCCAGGTAGAACGCGTAGGCGGGGCCGGAACCGCTGATGGCGCCCAGCGCGTCCACCTGCTCCTCGGGAATTTCGACGACGGTTCCCACCGCACCGAGGATGTCTTTCGCCCGCTGGAGCTGCTCGGGCGAGCAGCTGGTGCCGGCAGACACGGAGACCACGCCGCGGCCCAGCTTCGCCGGGGTGTTGGGCATCGTCCGGATCACCGGCTGGCCTGCGGGCAGGGCGGCCTCGAGCTGGGCGATGGAGACCGCGGCGGCCACGCTGATGACAATCGCATCCGGGGAAAGGGAGCCGCTGATTTCCCGGGCCAGCTCGGCGATGCCAACCGGCTTCACGCCGAGAATCACGACTCCGGCAGCCTTGGCCGCCTGCTTGTTGTTGTCAGGCTCCTCGCTGCCGGCGATGGCCGTGATGCCGGCGTGGCGTTCGGCCAGCTCAGCCGCCCGCTCCGCACGCCGGACGGTGGCCACGATCTCCGTGGGGTCCGTGCCGCTCTCAAGGAGTCCGCCCAGAATGGCCTCGTTCATTGATCCACAGCCAAGGAATGCGATTCGGTTGCTCATTGGTCCATCATTGCAGTTCGTCGCTCCGGATGCAGACCGCGTCCATTCACAGGAAGCTCACATGTTGGCCGAAGCCTCCACACACCTTCGGCCCCTAACTTAGGTAGTACCTCATTGAGGGTGCGAGTGATGAAGCAAGCATGGGGATGCTTGTCAGGCACCGACGGTCTGCAGTGGTTTTGCCCATTTTTCTGCAGCAGGCCGTCGGTGTCTCTTGCTTTAAGCCCCGTTTCCGGCGGTTGACGGATTCCCAGCCGGTTTTCAGGTAAATCCCGCAGAACGCCCATACTCCCTCGCTAGAGTCGTAGACACCTCACAGGTGCGAGTGATGGAACCGGTCCTTCGGGACCGGAGCGGCGCCGGTCGGTTGCAGAAGTGATCCCCCCAGCTTCTTCTGCGTAACCGGCCGGCGCTTACTCGTTTAACGCGGGTGTGGCCGAACGGCAGCCAGGCCTAGCGGGCAGGCAGCGCCGAGGCCTGCTGGACGACGCCCACGTGCGGCGCGGGTTCCAGTGGGCCGTCGAACACCAGCTGGTCGAGCCGCCGGAGGATGAGGCCCTCGCGCAGGGCCCATGGGCAGATCTTGATTTTCTTGTACTCAAAAAGTTCCAGGGCAGCCTCGGCCACCAGCGCACCGGCGAGGAGCTGGTGGGCCCGGGCCTCGGAGACGCCCGGCAGGTGCAGCCGGTCCTCGGACTTCATCGCGGAAATCCGCTGCGCCCAGATGCCCAGGTCGGCGCGGTTCAGGTCGCGCTTAACGTACGGTCCTGCGGCGCTGGGGGCTGCCCCGGCGATCCTTGCGAGGGACCGGAAGGTCTTGGAGGTGCCGGCCAAGACGTTCGCCCTGCCCACCTCGTTGAAATTGCGGACCACCGGCTTGAGGGTGGCCCGGATGTAGCGGCGCAGTTCCTTGACGCTCTTCGCGGACGGCGGATCCTCATGCAGCCAGTCCCGGGTCAGCCGGCTCGCACCAAGCGGCACGGAGGTGGCCAGTTCGGGCAGTTCGTCCTGCCCCAGGGCCATTTCAAACGAGCCGCCGCCGATGTCGAAGTTCAGGACGGTACCGGCGCCCCAGCCATACCAGCGGCGGACGGCGAAGAACGTCATGGACGCTTCCTCGCTGCCCGTGAGCTCCTGCAGCGTCACAGTGGTTTCGTGCTTCACCCGCGCCAGCACCGCGGGGCCGTTGGTGGCCTCGCGGATGGCCGACGTACAGAAGGCCAGCAGGTCGTCTGCCTTGTGCCGTGCCGCAAATTCCCAGGCCTCCAGCACGAACTCCGTGAGCTCATGCTGGCCTTCGTCCGTAATATTGCCGTCCGCATCGAGGTACTGCACCAGCGACAGAGGCCGCTTGTGTGAGGCAAAGGGCACAGGCCGAGCGCCGGGGTGGGCATCCACCAGCAGGAGGTGGACGGTGTTGGAACCGATGTCGAGGACGCCTAGCCGCATCCTGCCATTATTCCTCCCGCCGGCGCGGCGGACGCAACCCGCCGCTTACATTGCGGGCGGTGCGGGGCTCGGCGCGCGGTCCCGCGCTGACCGCCAGACTGCGGACAGCCGCGCGAAGTTACTCGCCCTCGAGCCCGGCGGGGTTCGGGTCCACCTCGTCAGCGCGCTTGAAGTCGCGCTTGATGTTGGCGATGCCCTCGGGGTTGATCTCGAAGCCATACGCCGCACCGGGGTTGATGACCATGCCCAGCTCATCGCCGATGTTGGCGATGATCGCCGCGCCCTGCGTGCCCAGCACGTTCGGGGCGGCCTCAAGGTACTGTTCGTCCACGCGGCTGGGGTGCGAGAACACAGCGAGGACGGGCTGGCCGTCCGCATTGCCCAGCACGAGCGGCTCAACCTGGGAGTCCTCACCCTCGAGCGCGTCGGAGCTGATGATGTAGACCTCGTTGTTGAGGAACGACAGGATGACGTCCACCGGATCTGCGTCGGGCTGGCCGCCCCGGGCCAGCTTCTCCTCAAGGTCGTTCAGCGGCGTGGTGTCTGCAGGTTCCGGCTGTTCAGTCATGCATCTACTCGACCACGTTGCCGGGCGCGAAGCAATTCCGGCCCGGCCGTACCCGCTTACTTCTTCGCGGCAGCCTTCTTTGCCGGGGCCTTGCGCGTGGTGGTGCGCTTGACCGGACCCTTGGCCCGTTTTTCGGCAAGAAGTTCGACGGCGCGTTCCCGGGTCAGTTCCTCCAGCGAGGTGCTGCGGGGCACGGTGATGTTGGTGATCCCGTCGGTGATGTAGGGACCGAAGCGGCCCTCCTTCACCACGATGTTCTTCTCCGACACGGGGTCCGGACCGAATTCGGCCAGCGGGGGCACGGCCGCGCGGGCGCCGCGCTGCTTGGGCTGGGAGTAGATCTCCAGCGCCTGCTCCAGCGTGATGGTGAAGATTTCCTCTTCCGAGCCGATGGACCGCGAGTCCGTGCCCTTCTTCAGGTACGGGCCGAAGCGGCCGTTCTGCACCGTGATCGGGTTGCCCTCCGCGTCCTCGCCGAGCACCCGGGGAAGGCTCATGAGCTGCAGTGCCTCATCCAGGGAGACGGATTCCACGGTCATGGACTTGAACAGCGAGCCCGTGCGCGGCTTGGCCTTGACGGGCTTCTTCGGCGGCTTGGGCTTGCCGTTCTTGTAGTACTCCACGGGCAGGTTGGCCAACTGCTCCTCGGTCATCTCCGGGATGATCTCGGTGACGTAGGCGCCATACCGGCCGTTCTTGGCAACCACGGTGTGTCCGGTGTGCGGATCGGCACCCAGCACCCGTTCCTCGGGAGCCGCGGTTTCCATAAGCTCCACGGCTTTCGCGGCGGTGAGCTCGTCCGGGGCAAGGTCCTCCGGGACGTTGGCGCGGGCGGACTCCACCACTTCGCCGGTCTTGGGGTCCACCGTGGGCAGGGAACTCTCCAGGTACGGCCCGAACTTGCCGACGCGCAGCGTGATGCCGTCGGCGATGGGCACGGAGTTGATCTCGCGGGCGTCGATCTCACCCAGGTTGTTCACAATGCTCAGCAGGCCCGGATCGGAGTCCTCGCCGTAGTAGAAGTGCTTGAGCCAGGCGGCGCCCGCGGCCTGGCCGTTGGCGATCTTGTCCAGGTCGCCTTCCATGTCGGCCGTGAACTCGTAGTCCACATAGTCCGTGAAGTGCTGTTCGAGGAGCCGCACCACCGAGAAGGCGATCCAGCTCGGCACCAGGGCCGAGCCCTGCTTCCGCACGTAGCCGCGGTCCTGGATGGTGGAGATCGTGGAGGCGTAGGTGGACGGGCGTCCGATGCCCTTCTTTTCCAGTTCGGCCGTCAGGGACGCTTCCGTGTAGCGCGGCGGCGGCGAGGTCTCGTGGCCGACGGCGATGATGTCAGAGGCGGTCAGGCCGTCACCCTTCGCGACGTTCGGCAGGCGGCGGCCTTCGTCGGAGTCGTCGTCGCCGCGGCTTTCGTCCTTGCCTTCCTCGTAGGCGGCCAGGAAGCCGGGGAACGTGATGACCGTGCCGGAGGCGGAGAATTCGGCGTCGCGGCCGTCGGAGGCCACCGCGCCCAGGCGGATGGTGGCCGTGGAGCCCTTGGCGTCGCCCATCTGGGAGGCGACGGTGCGCTTCCAGATCAGTTCGTACAGGCGGAACTCGTCGCCGCTGAGCTGCTTGGCAACCTGCGCCGGGGTGCGGAAGGAGTCACCGGCGGGGCGGATGGCCTCGTGGGCCTCCTGCGCGTTGGCGGCCTTGCTGGTGTAGACGCGCGGCGACTGCGGCACGTATTCGGGGCCGTACAGCTCGGAGGCCTGGCGGCGGGCGGCCGTGACGGCCTCGTCGCTCAGCGCCGAGGAGTCCGTACGCATATAGGTGATGTAGCCGTTCTCGTACAGCCGCTGGGCGATCTGCATGGTGCTCTTGGACGAGAACCGCAGCTTGCGGCCGGCCTCCTGCTGCAGCGTGGAGGTGGTGAACGGCGCGGCGGGCCGGCGGGTGTACGGCTTGGTGTCCACCGAGCGGACGCGGAAATCGGCGTCCTGCAGGGCGGCGGCCAGGGAGGTGGCGAGTTCCTCGTTCAGGTGCGCCACATTGCGCGAGGTGAGTTCGCCGTCGTCGTTAAAATCCCGGCCGGTGGCGACCTTGTTGCCGTCAACGGCGGCAAGCTTGGCCTTGAAGGAGCCGGCGTCGGCGCCGAACTGCCCGGTCAGGTCCCAGTAGGAAGCGGACTTGAAGGCCATGCGCTCCCGTTCGCGGTCCACCACCATGCGGGTGACCACGGACTGCACGCGGCCGGCGGACAGTCCGCGCGCCACCTTGCGCCACAGCACCGGGGAGATTTCGTAGCCGTACAGGCGGTCCAGGATCCGGCGGGTTTCCTGGGCGTCCACCAGGGCGGCGTCGACGTCGCGCAGGTTGTCCATGGCCCGGTGGATGGCTTCCTTGGTGATTTCGCCGAACGTCATCCGGTACACGGGGACTTTCGGCTTCAGGACCTCCAGGAGGTGCCACGCGATGGCTTCGCCCTCGCGGTCCCCATCGGTTGCGAGATAGAGAGCGTCGGCGTCTTTGAGCTGGGCCTTGAGCTCGGCCACCTTTTTCTTCTTGTCCGGGGAGACGACGTAGTAGGGCTTGAAGTCATTTTCGACGTCGACGGCGAACTTGCCCAGGGAGGTTTTCTTCAGGTCCGCGGGGAGCTCGGACGGCTGCGGCAGGTCGCGGATGTGACCGATGGAGGCCTCAACGATGAAGCCCTCGCCCAGGTACTTGGCGATGGTCTTGCTCTTGGCCGGAGACTCCACAATCACGAGTTTCTTGCCGGTTTTGGCCTTGCTTGGCACAGTGCTCCTACAGAAAAAGGTTGCTCGGGCAGATCAGCCCATATTGGCCTAGTTCACCATATTTTGCAGAATTCTGCGCTGTCATGTGGAAAACGGTGGCCCCCGTCACGGCTCCGGCAGCGGGCGGTCGTCCGGAATCATGGACCACATGGTGGCGATCCGTTCGGCACCCGGCGGAATGCTGCCGGGATCCTCCAGTTCGTAGGTCCGGAGCAGCTCAAAGACCCTTTCCGTCAGCTCGCCGCGCTGCTCGGCCGTGAGGTAGAGGAGGTTGCTGGCGAGCAGCACAGCAGGCAGCGGCTCCGCGGACTCACCGCGTTGGCGTTGTTCGTCCCGGGCCCGGGCGTACGCGCTGGCGCGGCGGCGGAACGCATCCAGTTCTATGTCGATCACGGCAAAGTCCGGGCCGGCCACCGCACCGCCGGAGTTGATCGCAAAGTCCGTGCCGGCCGCCTTCCACCGGCGTTCCCGGGCATCGGCAGAGGCCTCGGCCGGGACCACGATGCCCCACTTCTGCAGCGCCCGCAGGTGATAGCTCATGGCGCTGGGGGTGAGCCCGGTCTGCTGCGCGAGTTCGGTCGCCGTCCGGCTGGACTGCGTGGAGTACAGCTCGGAGATGACCTCCAGGCGGGCGGCATGGGCCAGGGCACGGATCGCCTTGGGGTCGGTGATTTCCACCTTCTTTTCCGGCCGGGTCCGGCGCCGTGGCACGGGCCCGGCTTCGGGCCCCGGCGCGGCCGCCGATTCCGCCCCCGGCGCAGCCGTCCCAGCGCCGGCCGCAGGGGTTCCCGGCGGCTCCTGCGACGGCGTGTCAGTAGTCATTTCCTCAGTGTACGCAGCACGCGGAGGCTCTGAAAGAAATGCTTGATATCCACTTCTCCGGGCCGGCTGGCTTGCCCCGGAAATACTAAGCATGCTTTGCTTGCTTCCGTAAACAGACCTCCCGCAAGCAGTTCGCGGCGGGGCCGCCGGTGTTGGCGGTCCCGTGAAAAGCCCAAAGGACGACCATGATTACCCTCGACGAAGACGCTTTGATCCCGGCAGCGCAGCCCGCCGGCCTGCCGACGGACACGAGCCCGGAAACGGGCGCAGCCGACGCCTCGCTGCTGGCGACAACCGGCGCTCCACGGCACTGCCGCCGGCCCATGAAGCGGCTGGACCAGGAGTTCTCCCTGGAAATGGCCATCAGGGTGGACGGCCAGCGCCTGATCCGCTCCGTGAAGGCCGTCGGTGCCGCCGACGCCGTGACCTTCCGCTGCATGTGCGGCTTCACCATCGACGTTCCTGCTCCCGGGATGAACCGCGCCCTGGTTAACTAACTCCCTGACTGGCAGCGCTTCCTTCTTAACTGACAGCATCCCCGCGTTCCCAGCGCGAACGTACAGTTGTGGCCCCGGATCCGCAGGGATTTGGGGCCACAACTGTACGTTCGCGCTCCGCGTTCGGGTCGGTCCCGATCAGTCCGGAGAAACCGGCAGCAGGAATCCGTCCCGGACCAGGTTGGCCACTTCGGCGAGCAGTCCGCTGCGGAAGGCGTCGCCGTCGAACCCGTCCGCCCCGCCCAGCAGTGCCTCAAGGGCGCCGATGATCTGCCCGGCGGTCAGGTCGCCGTCGCACGCGGAGACAAAGCCGGCAAGTTCGGTGCTCAGCAGGTTGGTGCGGCGCAGACCGGCGCCCTGGCGCAGCAAAATGACGCCGGGGTGTTCCGCGCCCGGGCGCTGGTGGCGCTCCTCGGTGACGTCCTCGGCCACGAGCAGGTGCGCGGCGGAGACGTCGTGGTCCGCCAGCCAGTCGGTCCGTTCAACGGCTGCCCCCAGGTGCGGGCCCACAGGCTGCTCGATCGGGTACGTGATCTCCTCGAACCGGTGGATCCGCCGCTCACCCACGGGCCGCCGCAGGAAAACCATGCCGAAGCCGATCCCGCCGACATTCCGCGACGCGAAGTCGGCCAGGTACGCGGCGTAGGCCTCCTGGTAGTGGCGGCGGTCCCGGGTTTCGGAGGCATCCTGCAGCCAGGTCTCGGCGTACTGTTCCGGCCCCACCTGTTCGCGCTGGATAAACCACGCGTCGGTGTCCGGACCGGTCCAGCTTTGCGGCCGCCCGTCCCAGGCCGAGCCCTCCGGGATCTCCCAGTTGCCCAGAAGCTGGGCTGTTCCGCCCGGGGCGAGCGCACCAGGCAGCGCACGGATGAGCGACGCGACGATTTCGTCCCCCGGCAGGCCGCCGTCGCGGTAGGTGAACTGGTCGGCTGCGGCCTCACCGGCGGTGCGCGGCGTAATGACGAAGGGCGGATTGGACACCACAAGGTCGAACGCCTCACCGGCAACAGGCTCCAGGAGCGATCCCAGCCGCAGGCTCACCCGCTCGTCAGGTTGCGCCGGATCAATGTCCAGCGCCGCGGCATTGAGCAGGAGGTTGAAGCGCGTGAAGGCGAGGGCCCGCTCCGAGATGTCCGTGGCGGTGACGTGGCTTGCGTGCTGCAGAAGGTGGAAGGTCTGGATGCCGCAGCCGGTGCCCAAGTCCAGCGCTTTTCCGGCAGGCCGGCGGATGGTGCACTGGACGAGCGTGGTGGACGCCTGCCCGATCCCGAGCACATGGTCGTGCCGGAGCACGCCGGGCCGCTGGTGCGCGGCGAGGTCGCTGGCCACCCAGATTTCAACGCCGCCGTCCCCGCTGGAGTCCCAGCCGTAGGGCCGCAGGTCCGCTTCGGCGGCCACCTGGGTGCCCGCAATTTTCGCCAGTCCAAGAGCCACCAGGCCTTCCGCACGGGTCTGCGGCAGGGCGGCGTCGAGCACGTCCGCTTCCTGCGGAACGGCCAAAAGCCAGAAACGCACGACGGCGGCCAGCGCCGCGGTGCGCGGCTCACCGGCGGCTGCCGCTTCAGTCACGATCAGAGCAGGGATGAGCTGGTCCCGGCTCAGCGCAGCGTACGCCGAGTCCCCCAGCAGTTCCGCCACGCCCTCCAGGGTGTAGCCCACCTCGCGGAGGTCCGCGCCCAGCGCCCGCAGGAGCTCGGGCTGGTCGCTGCGCGGTGCGTCGGGAGTGTTGCCGGTGGTGAAGTGCGTTGGTTCGGTCACCGGCCAAGTCTATTTCCCAGCCGAGCCGCTGTGCCGCAGTAGTGTGGCGCCTCCTTACTGTCAGCGCCTGCAGCTACAGTTGGGCCATGCTCGGAACCCAGGCTGTGGCGGCCGATCCGGATTGGCTGCGGTACGCGGCGGCGTTCGCCCCGCTGCTGGCGGCCGTCATTGCCGGGTGGATCGCCTGGCGCACGCTCGCCCAGCGGCGTCAGGCGGACCGGCGGGACCAGTGGTGGAAGCGGACGCAGTGGGCCATCGACCTTGCCATGGACCGCGACTTCAGCAGGGCAGTTGTGGGGCTGGTCGCGCTGAAGCACCTGGCGGCCAGCGATCTGTGCACGGACGAGGACTACGAGTTGCTGGACAAGATCGGCGGCGCCAAAATCGATGCCCTGACCCTGTCCGGGGAGAGCGCCCGGCGCGCCGCTCCGGAACCGCAGCTCCAGGACCACAAGACCGTCGGACCGGGCGCCCCACAGACAGCCGTGCCGCCTGGCGCGGCGGCACGGGCCACGGCCATTCCCGTCACTCTGGAGTCACGCGGCGAGCGCGTGCTGGCGGCCTCCGCAGGCATGGCCAGGGTACTGACCGAGGCAGACAGACTTGCCTCTTTCGTGGTGTGGCAGCGGAGCAGGAGGAGGGGAATGGAATCCGGCAGCACCCCAAACGGGTAAGTTTGAAGTCATGGCTGAACGTTGTCCCTTGATCTCCCGTGCCCCGGTGGTTTCCCGTGCCCTGGGAGCGGCGGCGTCCGCCGCCATGATTGTGGCAGTCACTGCCTGCTCCCCCGTGGTTTCGGTCGAAAATGCCGATGTCCCCCACTGGCGGTCCACCGCGCTGCCCTCCGACAACCAGGCGGTGCTGCAGGACGCCGGCAAGATCCTCAACCGGAACAGGATCGTCCAGGCGGCGGCCAGCGTCCCGGCTGGCGCCTACACACTCACCATCACCTGCGACGGCGGGGGCAAGGCGTTCTTCGCGGTGACGCTCGCCGGCAAGGAACTGACGGAGGCCGGGGCGGCCTGCAACGGCAGCCGCGAAACCGCGAGGATCACCGTACCGAAGGCTGGACGGATGGAGATCAGCGCCTCCAGCGTGGACGCCCCGCTCCTCTACGCCTACCACCTGGTTCCCGAGCGCTAAATCGGCCGGGTTGCCATCTGTACCGGCGCCCCCGGCAGGCTTAAAGTCGGGGTATGCCCACGGTGCGGATGGCCTCCGTTCATCGTTACTTGGGGCGGGCGCGACGCACGCTTTGGCTGCGGGCGCCGGCAGCCGCCGTCGTACTTTTCCTTGTGCTGGTTGCCGCCGTCCTGGGCGGCTGTGAATACAGCTACGACGACGGAAGGGGCGAACTTCCTGACGCCGCCCCGGTGGTAACGGATCCCGTGCTGCCGCGCGACCCGCTGGAGAACGTGCCGGTGTCAGGCGAGGAGCTGACCGAATGGGCGAAGGAAGTCCTGCCCGACGCTGAGGGACAGGTCTTCCACACAAGCTACGGAACCGTGTCCAGGGGCCGCACCAAGACCGAATCCACGAAGCAGCTGCCGGGCGGCACGTACTCCCTCACCCTCGCCTGCCGGAGTGAGCGCCGGGTGGCATTCACCATCCGCGACGCCGAGTTCGCCCTGGTGGACCTGAGTCTCCGGTGCGGCACGTCCCGCGTCAACGTGGTGCACGTGTCCAAGGACTCCGTGCTGCGGGTGACGGTCGAGGCGCGCGCAGACGCCAATTTCGCCTACCGGATCAGCCGGATCTGACGTGGGGTGCTGACGCGTCCGGGACCAGCCGCCCCTTATTCAGGCGGCGCGGCCGTCCGTCGCGCTCATGCGGCGCAGCCGTCCGGGCAGCGCAGGGTCTCGGGGCGGGACGCGCACTCTGCGCAGTACAGGGTGAGCGTGCGGCAGCTGGGGTTCGAGCAGTTCTCGAACTTGCTCGTAGGCGCCTGGCACCGGACGCATTCGCCGATGGTTTTGGCGTCCTCGCTGAATTCGAGGTGCATGCGCTTGTCGAAGACGTACAGGGATCCTTCCCAGAGGCCCCGGTCCTTGAACTTTTCCCCGTAGCGGACGATGCCGCCGTCCAGCTGGTACACCTCTTTGAAGCCGCGGTTCACCATGAGGCTGGACAGCACTTCGCAGCGGATGCCGCCTGTGCAGTAGGTGACCACCGGCTGGTCCTTGAGGTGGTCGTACTTGCCGGAGTCGAGTTCCGTGATGAAGTCGTGGGTAGTGGCGACGTCAGGGACAACCGCGTCCTTGAACTTGCCGATCTGTGCTTCGAACGCGTTGCGGCCGTCGAAGAACACGACGTCCTGGCCGCTGGCCTTCCTGGCGTCGACGAGTTCGTGCAGTTCCTCGGGCAGCAGGTGCGTTCCGCCCCCCACGACGCCGTTCTGGTCCACCTTCAGCTCGCCGGGAGCGCCGAACGAAACAATCTCATCGCGGACCTTGACGCTCAGGCGTGGGAAGTCCTCCGCCCCGCCGTCGGACCATTTGACGTCGATGCCGTGGAAGCCCTTGTATTCACGGGTGGTTTTCACGTACTGCTTGACGGCCCCGATCTCGCCGCCGACGGTCGCGTTGATGCCGTCCTTGGAGATGAGGATGCGCCCGGTCAGGCCCAGCTTTTCGCACAGGGCGCGCTGCCAGAGCCGGACAGCGTCCGGGTCTGCGATGGGAGTAAAGCCGTAAAAGAGCACGATTCGGTTCAAAGCCACGTATTTAAGGGTACTGGCTGGCCGCCGCGGAAGGGGTCGGGGCCGGGGAAGAGCCCCCTATCACGATTGCATAAGCAAGACCCAAAGCTCTGTTGCTTATGACAGCGCTGGAATACCCTCATCACATGACGCCAGAAGCCATGGTTGGAGACATCACTCATCTGCTTGAAGTCTGGGTGGCCGGTTGGGCTGGTTGCCGCGGCTATGAGACGCGAACCGAGGGACGGTTCCCGGCCGCCCTGCGCGCGGACACGACCGGGGACTGGGAATACTTTGCGTCCGATCCCACGGACGCCGAGTTCGCTGCCCTGGCGGCAAAGACTGCCGAGGCGCCCAAACGGGTCCTGACCATACTGACCAATGATGTGGGACGCTACAAGCTCTTGGCCGAGCAGCACAACCTGAACACCACCTCAGCGTCCCAGACGATGATGGTCGTGGACATGGAGACCCAGGACTCTGAGGACCCGTGGCTATCCGATGACGACCTGTCCCTGAAAACGTGGGAGTCCGATGGAGTCCATTTCGCCGAGGTGCGCTCGGGCGACACCCTGGCAGTGAGCGGCCGCGTGATCGTCATTAATGGCACCGCGGTGTTCGACAAGATCGTGACCGAGCCCTCCTTCCAGCGCCGGGGCCTGGGCAGCTTCATCATGAAGGCGCTGGCGGCGCAGGCGTTTTCGCATGATGTGGAAGACGGCCTCCTGCTGGCCTCCCTGGACGGACAGAAGCTGTATTCACACCTGGGCTGGTCCTCGGTGTGCCACGTGCTGATGCTCTCCGCCTCCGATGAGGGCGCGGACCTGTCCGTGGTCTGACCCGTCCGCGCCTTCCTTTCGGGTCCGGGCCCCCGGCCGGCTGTTCTGGACTGTTCGTCATTCTGTGCTGTTCCCTGTCGCTGTCCTGCACTGTTCGCTGTCCTGTCCCTGTCGCTGTCCGGGCGATTTTGCGCTGTGCCGGCGATTTTTGCCCGGATGAAAGAATGTTGGGGTGAACCCCCATGACTCGCTGATTCCGTTGCTGGGCCGTGGCCCGGACCCGGAGCAGCTCCGGCATGTGCGGACCATCCCGGCGCGCCAAGCAGTGCACGAGCCGTGGCCGTCCTGGGCCCACCCGGACCTGGTCTCGGCCTACGGCAAGCTCGGCATCCATCAGCCCTACCGGCACCAGATCCGGGCAGCCGACATCGCCCACGGCGGCGGGCACGTGGTGATCGCCACCGGCACGGCGTCTGGTAAGTCCCTTGCCTACCAGCTGCCGGCGCTGGACGCGATTCACAGGTCCGAACTGCGTGTCCTGTCCGAGCCCGGAAAAATTCACGACGACGGCGCGGTAACGCTGTATCTCTCCCCCACCAAGGCGCTGGCGGCGGACCAGCTCGCGGCGATCCGGTCCTTGAACCTGCCGACCGTCCGTGCTGAAACGTACGACGGCGACACCGACCAGGCCTCCCGCCGCTGGATCCGCGACCACGCGAACTTCATCCTGGCCAACCCCGACATGCTGCACTTCGGCATCCTGCCGAACCATGCCTGGTGGGCGGGCTTCTTCCGGCGCTTGCGCTACGTGATCGTGGACGAGGCGCACAGCTACCGCGGCGTCTTCGGCTCCCACGTGGCCAACCTGATGCGCCGGCTGCGGCGCATCTGCGCCTACTACGCGGCCGATGGCAGCTCCGCCGGTCCGGTGTTCATCGCAGCGTCCGCCACGGCGTCCGAGCCGGAGAAGTCCTTTGGCCGGCTTATTGGCGCGCCGGTCCAGGGAGTCGCGGAAGATTCCTCTCCGCACGGGTCCACGACAGTAGCGTTCTGGGAACCTGCGCTCACCGAGGTGCGCGGCGAGAACGGGGCCAAGGAACGCAGGACGGCGGTGGCCGAGACAGCCGATCTTCTCGCGAACCTTGTTTCATCACGGATCCGGACCATCGCGTTCATCAAATCCAGGCGCGGCGCCGAAACCATCTCCTCGATCACCAAGCGGCTCCTGGACGAAGTCGACCCCAGCCTGCCGCAACGCGTGGCCGCATACCGCTCCGGATACCTCCCGGAGGAACGCCGTGCCTTGGAAAGGGCGCTGCGGACCGGCCAGCTGCTGGGCATTTCCAGCACTTCGGCCCTCGAACTGGGCATCGACGTCTCCGGGCTGGACGCGGTGCTGGTGGCCGGCTGGCCCGGCACCAGGGCGTCCCTCTTCCAGCAGATCGGCCGTGCGGGCCGCGCCGGCCAGGACGCCATTGCCGCCTTCGTGGCCAGCGACGATCCCCTGGACACCTACCTGGTCAACCATCCTGAAGCCATCTTCGACGTGTCCGTCGAGGCGACGGTGTTTGATCCGTCCAACCCCTACGTCCTGGGCCCGCACCTCTGTGCCGCGGCCGCCGAGCTGCCGCTCGGTGTGGCCGAACTGCCGCTGTTCGGTGCCACTGCGGAGAAACTCCTCGGGCAGCTGGTGGCACAGGGCTACCTGCGGCGGCGCCCTGCCGGCTGGTTCTGGACCCATGCCCAGAGTGCCGCGGCCATGGTGAACCTGCGGGCCGACGGCGGCGGACCAGTGAGCATTGTGGACGCCGACACCGGTTCGCTGCTGGGGACGATGGATTCGCCGCAGACCCACTACCAGGCCCACACCGGAGCCATATACGTCCATCAAGGTGACAGCTATGTGGTGGAGGACCTGAACGAGGACGATCACTGTGTGGTGGTGCGGAGAGCCAACCCCGACTACTACACGACGGCGCGCGACATCACGCAGATCGAGGTCCTCGAGACCCAGCGGACGGCGCAGTGGGGTGATGTTGCCGTGCACTTCGGCGACGTCAAGGTCACAACTCAAGTGGTCTCCTTTCAGCGGAAGGCCCTGATTTCGAATGAAGTCCTGGGCGAGGAGCCCCTGGACCTGGGAGCCAGGGACCTGTTTACGAAGGCCGTGTGGTTTGTGGTGGAGAACCGGTCGCTCACGGGCGCCGGACTCATCGAGGCGCAGTTCCCAGGCGCCCTCCACGCGGCCGAGCACGCCGCCATCGGCCTGCTGCCGCTCGTTGCCTCGAGCGACCGCTGGGACATCGGCGGGGTTTCAACCGCCATCCACGCCGACACCGGCGTGCCGACGATTTTCGTGTACGACGGGCATCCCGGCGGCGCCGGATTTGCCGAACGCGGCTTCGAGAAGGCGAAGGCGTGGCTCACGGCTACGAGAGACGCGATCGAAGCCTGCGAGTGCGAATCCGGTTGCCCCTCCTGCGTCCAGTCGCCGAAGTGCGGCAATAAGAACAACCCGCTGGACAAGGATGCCGCCGTCACGCTGATTGATGTCCTGCTGAAGGACGCGCAGGAACTAGCACCCGAGGAGTCCAGGACGGCCGCACCGGCGCCGAACGCGGTCTGAGTGCCGAGGGCCGGCTCCTTGACGAGCGCCGTCGTTGTGGCGTTCAAGGCGGGGGTCCGGCCCTGGACCGGCCGGTGGCGACGCCAAGGAGCGGCCCGGCCGGCAACTCCGTGCTGACTTCGACGGACAGATCGCCTCCCTCCGTGCAGCTGACGAGCGTTGCCTTGTGGCGGGCAGCCACCGCGGCAGCCACCAGGCAGGGCTCGCCCGGCGAAACACCGCGGAGCGCATCGGCTGCGGCCAGGGCGGCGAGGTCGGCCGCGGCGGCGGCCTTGGACGCCGCTGCCGACGCCTGCGCGAGCAGGACGAGCAGCGCCATGACCATGACAACCACCATGCCGAGCCCCGCGGCCAGCACGGTGCCCGATCCGCGTTCGGACTGGACTCCGGACCCGGGGTTCCTGCACTGGCCGAAGGGCTGTCTCCGCCGCCGGCTCACAGGAGCCGCCCGCTGGTATTGCCGTGCCCATTCCCGCCGGATCCCGTCTGCGCCGTTCCCGGAGACTGCACCGAGGATGCCGTTTCGCTGCGTGCCTCGGCCCTGGCGGTCAGCGTCCACGGCACCATGCGTCCCAGCGGCCCCGCAGCCCGGTCCGACACCGTGACGCTCATCCATTCGCCGCCGGGCACCACGGCCGACGAGGCCGAGGGGCCAGCCAGCTTGCGGACGATACCGTCGACGGCGGCAGGGTCCTCACCCCTGGCGAGTGCCCTGGCCCCAGCCCGGGCCGCATCCTCCAGCCGCAGTTGGGTGATCCCCGCCGCAGACCCCGCCAGCAGCATCGCCAGAAGCAGCAGGACGGCGGGAAGAGCGACCGCAAATTCTGCGGTCACCGCGCCGCGGCTGTTGGCGTGGCGGCTCCCCTCGCCGCAGGCCTTCCCCTGACCGCGGCTGGCTGCTGCTTCTCCGGAACGGCTCCTGAGCTGCCGGGTGGACTCACGTCCGGCCGCCGCCAGGGTCTGCGGAGCGGGTTTCACGGCAGGGCCAGCGCCGTACGGATCAGGTTGAGCAGGAAGCCACGGACCTCGTCGCTTCGCAGGATGAACACCAGGAGCCCGGCGAAGCCTACCGCTGCCAGCGTGGCGATGGCGTATTCGGCGGTCGCCATTCCGGCTTCCGAGCCCATGAGTCGCCTGCGTGGCCGTGGCTTCACCCGCGGCGCCGTGCTGGCACCAGGGTAGATCTCCAGGACATCGGCCTCTGTGGGTTCATGCTGCAAGGGCCGGGCGGCCTCGCCCGGGGAGTGGTGGTTGAGGGACATGAATTTTCCTTTCTGGAGTTCCGGCGAATTGCCGGTGCCTTCGACTCTCCCGTCCGCCGCCCGGACCCGTAAGGCCTGAGCTTCCCTAAGTGGAAAAGCGGCCGGAGCGGCCGCCTGTGGAGGGAAAGTGCCCCGGATGCACACGGCTGACCGCGCGGGTGGTGGAAACACCAGCCTGCAGCCGACAGCAACAGGTCCTACCAACAGACGTGGGCGCCGCAGCCGACACGCCCGGCAGCAGATGGCGGCACGAGGGTTGTGGCTCTGCAGACTGCGCCGCAGCAGATTGCCGCACTGAAGGTAACGGGCAGCAGATGGCGGGGCGGGACATTGCCGCGCGCCCTCCCGCACCAAGCGGGCGCAGGCGGGCAGGGGAAGTCAGCCGCCCGAAGGAACCAGGGCAAGCAGCACGGGAACGACGCCCAGGCATATGAAGGCCGGCAGTGAACAGAGCCCCAGCGGAACCACCAGCTTGACCCCGAGGGAAGCCGCCCGCTTCTCCGCGGCCCGGAAGCGTTCCCGCCTCATTCTGGCGGCCTGGGCATAAAGGATGCTCGACGACGGCGCACCCGTCAGCGCCGCGAAGCCAAGGGCGTCCCGGAGTGCCAGTATTTCCGGCGAGCGCACGTCTGAACTGCGCCAGGCCGTCTCCCAGTCGGCGCCAATGGCCATGGCTCCCACGACAGGCCGCAGGGCGCGACCGTGCTCGGGTGAAGCCGCAGCGGCCACCAGTTCGAGGGCCCGACCGATGCCCGCACCGGCGTGGAGCATGGCGGCAATCAGCTCAAGCATCATGGCGCTGTCCCGCAGCGCCGGGAAGTTCTCGGCGCTGAAATGCCCGCCCCGGTTCCGAGAACCGTGCTCACCGTCTGCGATGCCATGGCCCGCAGCGAGGCCGCTCCGACGGAGGAATCCTGACCTCCCGTGAACGGTTCCGCCAAAGACGAGACATGCGGCCACCGCCAGCGCCAGCGCGATGACAGCAGGAGCCAGAACAGATCCGCTCATTGGCCTGTTCCTGCCAACCGTGGACAGCCCGCTGCGCAGGGGCAGCCTGGCCAACGGGCCTTCATGGCGCTGCCGCTCCGGCCGCTGCGCGCACGAGCCTTGCGGACCAGATGCGGCCGGCGACGGTCAGCCCAATGCCCGCGACCAGCGCGGCCATCCCGAACGGGGTGCCCAGCAGCATCGCCAGCGGGTCCACGCCGAGGCAGACGCCCAGCCCCAGTCCGAGCAGGGGGAGCCACGTCAGCAGCGCAACCGTCGCCTTCGGTCCGGCGAGCGCCGTCTGGCGGGCTGCTTCGGCGTCGTCCTCAACCTCCAACTGTGCCGCGAAGCGGGTCAGGACGTCAGCGAGCGGACAGCCGCTGGCGGCCGCTATCTCGAAACAGGCCGCCAGCTCAGCCCAGATCCGCGGCTCACGACCACCAGTGCCATGACGCGCTGGCGAACATGCCGACCGTATCGCCTCGGCCACCGGGGCTCCCCGCAGGGCAGCTCCCCGGGCAGCTGAAACCACAGCCCCCGATCCGGGGCTGAGCCGGGGCCGGCGGGGGTCGTCATCTGCGGAGCCCTGTTCCACGTACAGCTGCCACAGTTCGTCCCACAGGCGCGAAGGGGAGCGGCCGCCCTTGAGCAGGGCCGCCAACTGCTGAACCACAACCGTCAGGGACACGAAGGCCTCCTTACGGCGGCCCCGAGGGGAGCCAAACGCGCCTGGCTCCGTGTCGGCAGGCCGGCCGATGCGGCGAATCCGGCCGCCTGGCGTGCCAGCCGGGCCGAAGGCACGGCGTGCGCGCCGAAGTGGCCCCCGCGCTGGGCTCAGAAGCAGCCAGGCGGCAAGCGCCAGTGCACCCACCAGGGCCGCGGTCATGCCGCTGCCCTGCGGGCTCCGCGGTTCTTATTGCCGGCCTCGGAGACCGCGCCTGGGTCCAGGACAAGACCCGGATCGAGGGCAAGACGCCGGGCAAGGATCTCCCACGCCGGCCCCGGAACAGCCGTGCCGGCTGAGACGTCCAAGGCCACTTCGACGTCGAGGCAACCGGACCGCTCAGTCAGGATGCCGATGCATGCGACATAGCGTCCCTGCCTGGACCTGGCCACGTGCACCACCACATCAAGCGCGCTGGCCACCTGCAGGCGGACCGCATCCTGCCCCAGCCCGGCCAGGGCTCCCAGAGCGGTAAGCCGGGCCGGAACCGCACCCGCCGCGTTTGCGTGGATGGTGCCGCCGCCGCCGGTGTGGCCGGTGTTCATGGCTGTCAGGAGCTCGCGCACCTCGGCACCCCGGCATTCCCCCACAATCAGCCGGTCCGGCCGCATCCTCAGGGCCTGGCGCACAAGTTCGCCGAGGTCCACGGCGCCCCCTCCCTCGAGGTTCCCGTGCCGTGACTCCAGCGAGACCACGTGCGGGTGCACCGGGTTCAGTTCCGAGGCGTCTTCGATGAGGACCAGCCGCTCCCCCGGATGGCAGAGCCCCAGCAGGGTGGACAGGAGGGTCGTCTTTCCCGAGCCCGTCGCGCCGCTGACCAGGAAACTCAGCCGCTGGTCCACCATGCGCTCCAGTACGCACTGAAGAAGCGGCCCAAACATGCCGCCGTCCCGGAGCTCGTCCATCGTGAAGACCTGCTCCCGCCGGATCCTGATGCTGAGCAGCGTCCCGGCCGCCGAGATGGGAGGCAGGACGGCGTGGACCCGGTAGCCTCCCTCGAGCCGCACGTCCACGCAGGGCGATCCGTCGTCCAGCCGCCTGCCGCCCGATGCAACCAGCCTGGCGGCAAGTGCCCTGAGCTGGGTCTCCCCCGCGAAGGACACGGATGTCCGTTCGATGCCCCGGCCCCTGTCCAGCCAAACGGAGTCGGGGGCGTTCACGAAGATGTCTGTGACCGAGGGATCCCGGACAAGGTGCTGCAGTGGCCCGAGTCCGTTGAGCTCAGCGCTGATCCGTTCCGCGGCGGCGAGGGAACCGGCTGTGCCCAGCAGCTTTCCGGTGGCCTGCACCGCGGCCGCCACCCGCGACGGGGTCACCGGCCCGGCTTCCGCCATGACCGACTCGCGGACCGTCTCAAGGAGCCCCGCGTCCAGGACCCGGGCCGCACGACGCCGCCCCGCCGTCTCCGCGAGCGCGGCGCGGGATGCGGGTGCACCGGGGGTTCCCGACGCGGTGCGGACCCCGGCATCGACACCGGCCCCGGCCCCGGGCAATCCCAGATGAGCGCTCACCGGAGGTCCCCGGCCTGGAGATCGCCGGCGAGGAGGCCAAGCACCGAGGATGCGAAGCGCCGGACCGACTTCCGCCTGCCCTGATCGAGCAGGCGGCCCAGCTCGGTGGCCGAGGCCGTGCCCCGCACTTCAGGCATCACACCATGGAGGGGGAGCCCCACGGATTCGGCGACCAGCGCCGCGTCCAGCGCAACCCCGGCCCTTCCCCTGATGACCAGCGCCGATTCGACGGGCGGAAGCTCCTGCAGCAGCCGCGCGGCGGCAACGGCAGCCTTCAGTTGGGCGGGGACAACGACAAGCAGGCGGTCGCAGTCCCAGGCGAACGTTCGCAGCGGCTCGGAGTTGCGGCCGATATCGACAATCACCACCTCGTACCCCCGCCGTGCGGCGTCGAGGACGCCTCCCACGGTGACCGGATCCACGAGGGGCGGCCGTTCCCTGCTCCCGGGCCACGACAGAAACGAGAACCCGCCGGCGACGGGCAGGGCGTCCGCCAGCTGCTGCGGGTCGATGCTGCCACTGGCATCGGCCAAATCCGGCCAGCGGAGACCCGGGGATTCCTCCGCCGCCAGGGCCAGTTCGAGGCCGCCGCCCCAGGGATCCGCGTCCACGAGAAGCACACGTGCACCGAGTTCAGCCGCCGCCTGCGCCAGCCACGCCGCCGCGGTGGTGGCACCCGCCCCTCCGCAGCCGCCGGTAACGCCGAGCACCAGGCCGCCGGCCTCCGGTGAACGGGACCGGCTGAGATACTCCGCCAGCCAGGCGGCGGCGTCCGGAAGAACGGCGACGCGCTGTGCCCCCAAGGCAGCGCCAAGGTGCCAGAGTGTGTCCCCTTCCCCGCTCAGGCCGACGAGGACGGCCGGTGCGCGGCGCCGGGGCGGCAGTTCACGGACGTCACTGCCGACCAGGACGTCGGCGGCGGAATCCCAGAATGGCGCGGCCTCAGCCACATCGTCCACCACCCGGAGCCGTCCGCCGGCCGCCGCGACAATCCGCTCCACCTCGCCCCGCAGGAATTCAAAACCCGTAACGAGAAGGACGTCGCCGCCGTCAGCGGGGAGCCAGGCGCCCGGTTCAGAAGCAATCAGTGGCCCCGCCGGAGTTGTCAGTGCATCATCCGGCGCGGCAACATCCGGCCGCGCATTATCCGGGCCTGATGGGAGTCGCCGGTTCCGGGCGTGGTGCCTGCTCATGCAGCAACTCTGCCCAACGGGACAGTCTGTCCGTCAGTGGCGAATGAGTGTATGTGGATAACGGACCGCCGGCCTGAGCGAAGGAAAGCCCGGTCCGCTGTGGAGGACAAGAGCTGGGCGCGGCTCCGAACATCACGGCGACAGGGCAGAATTGGACACATGTATCTGCTGCTCGCCGCCCACCCCGACGGCGCAGCCATACAGGAACTCACAGCAGCGGGTCTCCCCTCCCCCGCCAATCCGGAACCACGGACCGTCACCCTGCCCCGAACCGGAGCGGAAGCCGCACCCGGCAGCGGAACCGGGCTGGCCGCCGTCGTCCGCGAACTCGAAAAGCGGCGCCCGCGCTGGATCTGGCACCGCACCCAGGACTGGTACCCCGGTCTGCTGGCGGCGGGCGTCGACGTCGAACGCTGCTACGACCTCTCCCTGTGCGGTGCCATCCTGGCGCATTCCGAGTTCACGGCCCACACCCCGTACGCCAGGAACGCCGAGAAACTCACGCAGGACGACGAGCTGCAGCCACCGCGGCTGCTCCAGCCGCCCCCGCCGCCCGCCGACCAGGGCGCGCTCTTCGAAGATCTGGCCGCGGCAACCGAACCGCGGCAGACCCTTGCCGAGCTGCGCGCCGAATACGCGGCCCAGCAGGAAGCCCTGGCAGCCGCAGGAACGGCAGGTGCAGCTGACGGCAACCGGAGGCAGCGGCTCCAGCTCCTCCTCGCCGCCGAATCCGCCAGCGCCCTGGTGGCGGCCGAGATGCAGCATGCCGGAGTGCCCTGGCGCGAGGAACTGCACGAGCAAATCCTGGCGGAGCATCTGGGGCCCCGGCCGCCGCTTGGGCACCGCCCCGCCAAGCTCGAGGCCCTGAACACCGAGCTCCGGGGCCTCCTGAACGCGCCGGCCCTGAATCCGGACTCGCCCCAGGAGCTGATGCGGGCACTGCACCGTAACGGCATCGAAGTGAAGTCGACGCGGCAATGGGAGCTGAAGGAGTCCACCCACCCGGCCATCGAGCCCCTGCTGGTGTACAAGAAACTGTCGCGGCTGCACACTGCCAACGGCTGGGTGTGGCTGGACGCGTGGGTGCGGAACGGGAGGTTCCGGCCCGAATACGTGGTGGGCGGAGTGGTGTCCGGCCGCTGGGCGTCACGCGGCGGCGGCGCACTGCAGATACCCCGCCAGGTCCGTGGCGCCGTGCACGCCGACCCCGGGCACAAACTCATCGTTGCCGACGCGTCCCAGCTGGAGCCCCGTGTCCTCGCGGCCCTCGCGCAGGATTCAAGCATGGCCGAGGCCGCCCGGGACCAGGATCTCTATGCCGGGATCGCCGCCAAGGGATTCGGCGGCGACCGGAGCAAGGCAAAAATGGCCCTGCTGGGAGCCATGTATGGCGCCACCTCCGGCGAGGCAGGCCGCCTGATGCCCCAGCTTGCCAGGATCTACCCCCGCGCGGTGGGCTTCGTCGAGCGCGCCGCCCGCGAGGGCGAAGCCGGCAGGACCGTCACCTCACGCCTGGGACGCAGCAGCCCGCCGCCGTCGGAACGGTGGTTCCGCAGCCAGCGGTCCACGTCCGCGGAGGAGCAGCGCCGTGCGGACGCCATCGCCCGATCCCGGGGACGTTTCACGCGCAACTTCGTCGTCCAGGGTTCGGCTGCGGACTGGGCTGCCTGCTGGCTGGCTGAATTACGACGGCGGCTGCGCACCATGCGTGCCGACGGCTCAGCAACCGCGGAACTGGTGTTTTTCCTGCACGACGAGGTGATGGTCCATGCCCCCGATTCCGCCGTGGACGCCTGCATCCGCGCCATTGAAGAGGCGGCCAACGCCGCCAAGGAGCTGCTTTTCGGGCCCATCCCGGTCGAGTTCCCGGTGAGCGTCGCCGTCGTCGATTCCTACGACAACGCAAAGTAACCGGACCCCGGAACCCGGCCCGACCGAAACGGGGCACTTTGGCACCCGACACGCCGCCCGCCGTCGTAATGACGACGGCGGCACCCCCAAAGTTCCCCACGACAGCATCCGATTGGAGCCCATTACCCCCTGACCACGGGAAACAAAAGTCACATCCGCCACTTGCGCGATGCATGGTTGTAATCAGTAACTTACCGGCGGGTAGTTCGCTTCGTGTGGCGTGGACCACTAAGGTCATTGGTGGCCGGGCAGTGGCAATCAGTTGGCCCGGCATATGCGACGAAGCATCAGCAGGGGGTTTCCACGCCAATGGCGGGCAAGTTTGAGGTTCACCAGGACAGCGACCAGTCTTACAAATTCCGGCTCATGGATAGGGACGGAAACATCGTGGCAGAGTCGCCACGGTTCAAGAGCGTTTCCGGAGTAGTGGCCGGCATCAACGCATTGCGCGAAAACGCCGCAACCGGCCTGGTGGTGGATCTGCGGAAGTCGCAGCACTGACACCCCGTCGGCCGCGCCAGGAAGAAGCAGGCTAGAGGTCCAGCGGATGGAGCCTGGTCCGGTCCCACGGGACGGCCCAGGCCAGCTGGTCGAACAGTTCGTTCAGGATCATGCCGGTAAAACCCCAGACCACGAGGCTGTTCACCGTGAACGCCGGGCTCTGGAACGTCTGGTTCAGGCGCGTCACGGCCGCCATGGTGCGGTTCTCAGGATCCAGCAGGTCGCGGACCGGCACCCGGAAAACCTGGGCTGACTCGCCGTAGTCCACCACACGGACGGGCGACGGCGAAGCCCACCAGGCCAGGACAGGGGTCACCAGGAAGTTTCCGCGCGGCAGGGCCAGCTCCGGCAGGGCACCGAGCACTTCGACGCCGGAAGGGTCCAGCCCGGTCTCCTCCTCCGCCTCACGGAGCGCAGCTTCAACGGGGGTTTCACCCGCGTCGATGCCGCCGCCAGGGAAGGCCACCTGGCCGGGATGGTCGTCGAGGGTATGGGCGCGCTCCAGGAGCAGGACGTCCAGGTCTGCAGCCACCAGCGGTTTGCCGGACGCCGCGGGCACATCGTCCAGGGCGCCGAAGAGGATCAGGACGGCCGCTTTACGTGCCACTGAATCGTCCACCGTCAGCTTCCGCCAGTACGGGTTCCGGGCAGGACCGGTTCCGGCCCGGATTGAGTCGACGAGGTCCACCAGGTCCTGGCGCGCCCTCATAGCGTCCTCCGTTGCGATTCCATCCGGATCTCGGCCGCGCGGTGCGTCTCGGCCATGAGCTTCGCCAGGAGCCCCTCGTTGCCGGGCGCCAGTTCGTACTTCAGCAGCTTCGCGGCTTTCGCGGGATTGGTCTCGCCCGAGCCGAAGCTGGGGCACCAGTTGGCCACGGCGCAGGCCCCGCAGGCCGGTTTGCGGGAATGGCACACCCGGCGGCCGTGAAACACCACCCGGTGGGACAGCATGGTCCAGTCCCTGGGCTCAAACAGCTCCGCCACGTCGGACTCGATCCGGACGGGGTCATCCGACTCCGTCCAGCCGAATCGCCTCGCCAGGCGCCCGAAGTGCGTGTCCACCGTGATGCCGGGAACGCCGAACGCGTTGCCCAGCACCACGTTCGCGGTTTTCCGTCCGACGCCGGGAAGCGTCACCAGATCTTCCAGCCGGCCGGGGACCACGCCGTCGAACTCGTCCACCACCCTGTTTGCCAGCGCGAGGAGGTTCCGGGACTTGGCCCGGAAAAACCCTGTCGGCTTGATGATGGCTTCCAGCTCCGCGGTGTCCGCCTCCGCCATGGCCCGGGCGTCGGGGTAGCGGGAGAACAGCAGCGGCGTGATCAGGTTGACCGTCACGTCCGTGGTCTGCGCGGACAGCACCGTGGCCACGAGGAGCTCGAAGGGGTTCCGGAAGTCGAGCTCGGCGTGGGCGTACGGGTACTGCTCGGCGAGTGCCCGGTTGATCCGGCGCGCCCGGCGCTTCAGTGCCAGCGGCGACTCGCCGGAGCGGGCCGGCCGGGTCGCCGCCGGCCCGCTTTCGGAGCCACTGGCAGCCGCGGGAACTTCCTCGGGGATCTCCGTCTCAGCGGAAACCTCGGGGTTGGCGCCCGGCGTGCCGCGCCGGCGCGAAGCGGACTCGGCCACGGTGGCCGCTAGCCGCGCTCGATGTTGCTGAGGTCGCGCAGGACGCCCACCCGGCCGTCCGTGTGCTGGACCAGGAACTCGTCGCCGCGGTCCTCGAGGGCCAGGACCCAGCCGCCGGGCTCGATGCCGAAGAGCGGTGCGCCCGTGCGCTCGTCCACTGCGGTGCGGTGCTGTGCGACGGCGAACCAGAAGGCCTCGTGGACCTGCTCGTGCTCGGACTCCTCAGGCCGGCTCGTGGGGTCGACCGTCGCGCCGATCGGTTCCTGCGACCTGGCCTGTTCCGGCAGGTCCACCCTGGGGTGAACTGCGGTGGCGGGCGTGGCGGAGGCTGCCCGTGCTGCTTCTGCTTCCCGCGCTTTTGCGCCGGCATCGGCACCGGTACCGGCCGGTTCAGCGGCGGGTGCTTCAGCCGCCGGCGCTTCAGCGGCGGGTGCTTCAGCCGCCGGTGCTTCAGCGGCGGGTGCTTCTGCCGCCGGCGCTGTTGCTCCGGATGGGGAAACCGTGGCTCCGTTCAGCTGTGTCTGTTCGGACTCGGCTGCGGCTCGCTGCGCAGCTGCGGCATCAGCCGTTGCGGACGGCGCCGTGTCGGTCTGTGTTGTGCCGGGCTGTCCTGTTCCGGCCTGTGCCGTGCCCGTCGGTGCGCCGCTGTCCCTGGCCTGCGCGGACGGTACGACGGCGGCCGGTCCCGTTTCCGGGGCGGCCGCGGCGCTGCTGGCGGCGTTGGCCGCTGGCCACATACCGGTCACCGGTGCCGCGCCGGGAGCGCCGGCAATGTCAGCTGTAGCACCGGAAATTGCGGCGCCGGCGGGTCCGGCCTGGGCCGCACCCTGTGCCGGCTGGCCGACCGCCGTCGCACCGTGGGAAACAGGGCCGCGGGTAACAGGACCACGGGCGTCAGGACCCACGGGTGCCGCGCCCGCCGAAGCGCCCTGCGAAACGCCCGGTTTGGCAGCGGCAGGCTTGGGCTCTTTGGGCGCCCTGGGCTTGCGCACCGGAACGGCCGAGTCTCGGGCCATGATGTGGGCCGGCACCTCGGCGCGGTCCAGGAAGTCCCCGGCGAAGAACGGGATGTAACGGGCCAGCACCGTGGCGGCCAGCAGCACGAGGGAACCGATCAGCGCCACGAGCAGGCTGGGAGTATAGGCGCCCGCGACGGACAGGAAGAAGAAACCCACCGCGAAGGAGGCCACCACAGAACCGAACTGGTCCACCGACAGGGAGCCGATGCGCACCTTCGTCTCGGGGGCGAGCCGGCGGGCCACGAACAAAGCGGCAACAATGAGCGGCAGCACCACACCGAGCCCCAGGAAGAACAGGCTTCCGAGGTTCCACAGGTTATAGCGCACAGCGAACATCGGAATCAGCGATGCGACAAAGAGCACCAGGGTGGCCGCGAAGACGGCCAGGTCGCGGACGGTGAAAGGTCCGGCCACGGCCTCATTGCGCACGCCCTGCTGCTTCATGAAATTCGGCGCAGCGTTGTGCGTTTCCGGCCGGCCGGCCTGTCCGGCACCGAACGGTCCCTGGCCTTGGCCCGGCTGGGCTGAGTCCTGCCGGGCCGGGCCGGGCTGGCCCTGGCTATGCTGATTCATTCTGTTCTCCTTAGCGTGGCAGCGCGCCGGACTGGCGTCCGATGCGTGATTCCGCCCTACGGCCGGAGCCCGACCGCAAGCGGTCTGGCTGCCCCCGGCCACTGTCACGAGTCCATCTCAGCCTAGTCAAGTGGAGGGTGCTTCACTAGCTGGCTGGCCGCGGCGCGGCGCGCTCATAGAACCCGCACAGCTCTCCCAAAGGACCATTCACCGCTAAATGGACACCGCTCACGGCTCCCGGTGTGACGCGGCCCACGCGCCGATGCGGGAGGCGCTAGTCTGGTTTCGGAACAGCTCTTTGCGGTTTTGTCCGCGACGGGCCGTTGCCCTCCGCCGCGCGGCCAACACCCTGCGGCCGGGCAAAGGCCGGGACCGGCGCACCGCGCAGCAAAGATCGATGAATGATGAGGTTCACCATGTCCCAGGACACCCCCGGCTCGACAGCCACCGCTGCCACCCCCAGCCAGCAGGGCGATGCTCTTGAAAACCTGCTGCATGAGAACCGCAAGTTCGCCCCTTCCGAGGAGTTCGCCGCCAACGCCGTGGTGACGGCCGGCGAGTACCAGGATGCGGCGGCTGACCGGCCCGCGTTCTGGGCGAAGCAGGCCCGCGGGCTGCTGAGCTGGAGCAAGGACTTTGATCAGGCGCTGGACTGGTCCAACCCGCCGTTCGCGAAGTGGTTCGTCGGCGGGGAGGTCAACGCCGCGTACAACGCTTTGGACCGGCACGTGGAGAACGGCCTGGGCGACCGGGTGGCGATCCATTTCGAGGGCGAGCCTGGCGACTCCCGCTCCTACACGTACGCGGAACTGACCGAGGAAGTGAAGAGGGCCGCGAACGCGTTCGAGTCCCTCGGCGTGGCCAAGGGCGACCGGGTGGCCGTCTACCTGCCGATGATCCCCGAGGCCGTCATCACTTTGCTGGCCTGCGCCCGGATCGGGGCGGTGCATTCGGTGGTGTTCGGCGGGTTCTCCGCGGACGCGCTGCGGTCCCGGATCGAGGACGCCGAGGCCAAGCTCGTGGTCACCGCGGACGGCACCTACCGGCGCGGCAAGCCCAGCGCCCTGAAGCCGGCGGTCGACGAGGCCCTGAGCCAGGACGGCCACACCGTGCAGAACGTCGTTGTGGTCAAGCGCAACGGCCAGGACGTGGACTGGCACGAGGGCCGGGACCACTGGTGGGCGGACACCGTCGGAGCGGCATCGGCCGAGCACACCGCCGTCGGGCACGATTCCGAACACCCGCTGTTCATCCTCTACACCTCCGGCACCACCGGAAAGCCCAAGGGCATCCTGCACACCACCGGCGGCTACCTCACCCAGACCGCCTACACCCACAAAGCGGTCTTCGACCTGCACCCGGAAACGGACGTGTACTGGTGCACGGCCGACGTCGGATGGGTCACCGGCCACTCCTACGTCGCCTACGCGCCGCTCATCAACGGCGCCACCCAGGTCATGTACGAAGGCACCCCTGATTCCCCGCACCAGGGCCGCTGGTGGGAGATCGTGGAAAAGTACAAGGTCTCCATCCTCTACACCGCCCCCACCGCGATCCGCACCTTCATGAAGTGGGGCCGGGACATCCCGGACAAGTACGACCTCACCTCCATCCGGGTCCTGGGCTCCGTCGGCGAACCCATCAACCCCGAAGCCTGGATGTGGTACCGGGATGTCATCGGCGGCAACAAAGCGCCCATCGTGGATACCTGGTGGCAGACCGAGACCGGCGCCCAGATGATCGCCCCGCTGCCCGGCGTCACAGAGACCAAGCCCGGCTCCGCGCAGGTGCCCCTGCCCGGCATCGCCGTGGACGTCGTGGACGAAATGGGCGAATCGGTGCCGGACGGGCACGGCGGCTTCCTGGTGATCCGCGAACCCTGGCCGGCCATGCTCCGCGGCATCTGGGGCGACCCCGAACGGTTCAAGGACACCTACTGGTCCCGCTTCGAAACCATGTACTTCGCCGGCGACGGCGCCAAGAAGGACGAGGACGGCGACATCTGGCTCCTGGGCCGGGTGGACGACGTCATGAACGTCTCCGGACACCGCCTCTCCACCACCGAAATCGAGTCCGCCCTGGTCTCCCACCCTGCGGTGGCCGAGGCCGCCGTCGTCGGTGCCACGGACGAAACCACCGGCCAGGCCGTCGTCGCGTTCGTCATCCTCCGCGGCGATGCAGTGGACTCCGGCGACGAGATCGTCCAAGACCTGCGCAACCACGTCGGCAAGGAAATCGGCCCGATCGCCAAACCGAAGACCATCCTCGTGGTCCCCGAACTGCCCAAGACCCGCTCCGGCAAGATCATGCGCCGCCTCCTCAAGGACGTCGCCGAAGGCCGCGACGTCGGAGACGCCACCACCCTCGCCGACAACTCCGTCATGCAGCAGATCGCCGCCTCACTGAAGAAGTAGCCGAGCCAAAGCAGGGCCCGTCCGGACCACCGGACGGGCCCTTTTTTGTGCAACCGCCGGGTCCCGCCGTCGGACCCGGCAAGCGGACTTTGCCGGAAAACGCGGTGTTATTTTGCGATCTTTCCTGTTCTCTTTTGCGAGGTTATAGTCAGTGATATGTGACACATGTCACAAGCTCCGTTACCCGGGAGAGATCATGGCAACACATCCGGAAGCGTCCACCATCGCCGGGCCGGCCCGGCGGACATTCCTCAAGACAGTCGGTGTCAGTGCCGCCGGTTTGGCGGGCGTGCCGATGCTGGCAGCCTGCACCGGAGGCAGCGGACCGACCGCGGGAGGTTCGGAATCCTCCGGCCTGACGTTCGGCTCCGGCTCCTCCGACGAAGTTCCCAAGAAGGCGTACCAAGCGGTCACCGATGCCTTCACGAAGAAGACGGGCAAAACAGTCAGCACCAACGTGGTGCCGCACAACGACTTCCAGAACAAGATCAACTCTTACCTGCAGGGCTCTCCTGACGACGCCTTTACCTGGTTCGCCGGCTACAGGATGCAGTTCTATGCCGGCAAGGGACTCCTGGCACCGGTCGACGACGTCTGGGCCAAGATCGGCGGCAACTTCTCCGACGCCCTGAAAAAAGCTTCCACCGGCCCGGACGGGAAGATGTACTTCGTCCCCAACTACAACTATCCCTGGGGTTTCTTCTACCGGAAGAGCGTGTGGGCCGATAAAGGCTATGAGGTGCCCGAAACCTTCGATGCCCTCAAGACGCTGGCTGCCAAGATGAAGTCCGACGGCATCATTCCGATCGGTTTCGCCGACAAGGACGGCTGGCCCGCCATGGGCACGTTCGACTACCTCAACATGCGCCTCAACGGTTACCAGTTCCACGTGGACCTGTGCGCCCACAAGGAGTCCTGGGACCAGAAGAAGGTGACGGACGTCTTCGACACCTGGTCCGCGCTGCTGCCGTTCCAGGATCCCGCGGCACTCGGCCAGACCTGGCAGGACGCGGCGCGGGCGCTGGCCGCGAAGAAAACTGGCATGTACCTGCTCGGCTCGTTCGTCACCCAGCAGTTCACCGACCCGGCAGTGCTGAAGGACATCGACTTCTTCCCGTTCCCGGAGATCGCCGCCGAGGGCCGGGACGCCGTGGAGGCGCCCATCGACGGTCTGCTGCTGTCCACCAAGGGCGGCGGGAACGCGGCTGCGCACCAGTTCATGGAATTCATCGGCACGCCCGAGGGCCAGGACATCTACGCCTCGGTGGATGCCTCCAACATCGCCACGGCCAAGGGCGCGGACACCTCCAAGTTCACGCCGCTGAACAAGAAATGCGCTGACACCATCGCCCAGGCGAAGTCCATCAGCCAGTTCTTTGACCGTGACGCCCTGCCCGCCATGGCCAACAACGTCATGATCCCGGCCCTGCAGACCTTCCTCAAGAACGGCAAGATGGACGTCAAGAACCTTGAGGCGCAGGCCAAGTCACTGTACGCGGCCCAATAACCACCGGGATCTCCCATGAGCGCAACAGCACGGGACCTGGTCCCGCCGGAGTCGAGGGCTCCCTCCGGCGCGCCGGCGAAGCGGGTCCGCAGCGGAAAGGTCCGCCGGCTCTCCAAACGGGACAAGGCCGTCCTGTCCCTCATGGTGGGCGTACCCACCCTCATCCAGCTGGTCTTTGTCTGGCTGCCCACGGTGATGTCCGTCGGGCTGAGCTTCACGCGCTGGAACGGCCTGGCCCTGACCGACATCAGGCCGGCCGGCCCGGACAATTACCAGTACATCTCCCAGGATTACCCGCCGTTCTGGCCGGCCATCCAGCACAACCTGCTGTGGCTGGCCTTCCTGGCGCTGGTGGCCACCCCGCTGGGGCTGCTGCTGGCGGTGCTGTTGGACCAGCAGATTCGCGGCAGCCGGATCTACCAGAGCATCTTCTTCGCCCCGGTGATGCTCTCGCTGGCGCTGATCGGCATCATCTGGCAGCTGTTCTACCAGCGTGACAACGGCCTGCTGAACTTCCTGCTCGGAACCTCCGGAACGTCGCAGGCCGTTGACTGGTTCGGGGACTCCTCGGTGAACATCTGGGCAGCCATGATCGCCGCCACGTGGCGCCACGCCGGCTATGTCATGCTGCTGTACCTGGCGGGGCTCAAGGGCGTGGACCCCAGCCTGAAGGAGGCCGCGGCCATCGACGGGGCCAACGCGGCGCAGACCTTCTTCCGGGTCGTGTTCCCGGCCATGCGGCCCATCAACATCGTCATCGTCGTCATCACCATCATCGAGTCGCTGCGGGCGTTTGACGTCGTCTACGTCATCAACCGAGGCACCAACGGCCTGGAACTCCTCAGCGCCCTGGTGATCCAGAACCTGGTGGGCGAAGGCCAGGTGATCGGCGTCGGCTCCGCCCTTGCGGTGGTCCTGCTGGTCATTTCCCTCGTGCCCATCGTGTTTTACCTCAGCCGCACCTTCGGCAGGGAGAACAGGGCATGAGCGCCGCCGTCTCCCCCGGCGCCGCAGTGACCGGGAAGACCGCACGCTCCGGCAGCAGGCCGAAACGGCACTACGGCACGCACATCTTCCTGACGGCCATGGCGGTCATGTGGCTGATTCCCCTGCTGTGGGCCGTGTTCACCGCCCTGCGGCCGATCGCCTCAACCAACGAGCACGGCTACTTCAGCCTGGCCGGCGACTTCAACTTCGACAATTTCATCCAGGCCTGGTCCCAGGGCGGCTTCGCCAAGTACCTCTGGAACTCGGTCATCATCTGCGTGCCGGCGGTGCTGCTGGTGCTCCTGCTCGCCTCCATGATGGCGTTCGCCGTCAGCCGGGTGAGCTGGAAGTTCAACATCACGCTGCTCATCATGTTCACCGCGGGGAACCTGCTCCCGCCACAGGTGCTGGCGGCGCCGCTGTTCGAGATGGCCAAGCATTTCCAGGTGCCGTACTCCTTCAGCGATTCGGGCAACATGCTGAACACGTACATCATCGTCATTGCGGTGAACATGGCGTTCCAGATGGGGTTCTGCACCTTCGTGCTGTCCAACTACATGAAGGCGCTCTCCGCTGACCTGACGGAGGCGGCGCTCGTGGATGGTGCCGGCATCTGGCGCCAATACCGGGAAATCATCATGCCGCTGTGCCGGCCCGCCTTCGCGGCCCTGGCAACGCTGGAAGTCATCTTCATCTACAACGACTTCTTCTGGCCGCTGCTGTTCATCCAGAGCGGCGACCGGCTTCCCGTCACCACCGCGATCAACAACCTCCAGGGCGAGTTCCTGAACAACTACAACCTGCTGGCCGCCGGCGCCGTCATCACGGTCATCCCCACTCTGGTGGTCTATCTGCTCCTGCAGAGGCAGTTTGTTGCGGGCCTGACTCTTGGTTCCAGCAAGGGCTAGGCGATGATGGGCAGGATGAGGTTTCATCCACTGAAAGGATCCCGATGCTTCCCGCGGCCCGCCACCAGTCCATAGTGGACGCCGTCCGGCGCGAGAGGGTGGTCCGCGTGTCGGACCTCGCCCAGCAGCTGGGCGTGTCCCTGATGACGGTGCGCCGCGACATCGAGATGCTGGAGGAAAGCGGCCAGGTCGAGCGGATCCACGGCGGCGCCAAGCTGCCCGGGGACGCCAGCACGCACGAGCCCGGGTTTGAGCTGAAGTCCACCCAGCTGACCGCGCAGAAGCGGGCCATTGCACTGGAAGCAGCCTCCCTGGTCCACGAGGGCATGGCGGTGGCCCTGAGCGCCGGCACCACCACCTGGGCGCTGGCCAAGGAACTAGCCGGCGGCCCCCGCATCACCGCCGTGACCAACTCGGTGAAGATCGCCGACCTATTCCACCACGCTTCGGCGTCGGGCTCCGGCCGCCACGCCTCCACGGTGATCCTCATCGGCGGCGAGCGCACGCCGTCGGACGCCCTGGTGGGACCGATCGCGACGGCGGCGCTCCGCCAGCTGAACCTGGACCTGCTGTTCCTCGGCGTGCACGGCATGGACGCCGACGCCGGCTACACCACGCCGAACCTCCTGGAGGCCGAAACCAACCGCGCCTTCATCGCGGCCTCCCGCAAGGTGGTGGTCCTGGCGGACCACACGAAGTGGGGCACGCAGGGAATCAGCACCATCGCCAAACTCGAGGAAGCCGACGAGGTCATCTGCGATGCGGGCCTCTCCCCCGATGCCCAGCGGATCCTCCGGGACCGGGTGGGCCGGCTCAGGCTCGTCTAGCAGCCACCTACGGGCAGCCGCAGGACTGCCTGACCAGGAGCCTCGTCGGGAAGACGCGGTGCTGGGCCGGCTCGCCGCGGTCCGCTCCGACCAGCGCCCGCACGGCGGCCTCCGCCATGTCCCGCACGGGCTGCTCCACGGTGGTCAGAGTCGGCCAGGAGTATTCGGCGTCCTCCGATCCGTCGAACGAAACCAGTGCGATGTCCCCCGGGACGGACAGCCCGGCCTCGTGGAGCGCGCGGAGGATGCCAATGGCCTGCATGTCCGAGCTGGCGAAGATGGCGGTGGGACGGTGCCCCGATGCCAGGAAGCGCTGGCCGGCGGCGTAGCCGCCAACCCGCGTGAAGGCGCTGCGGGCGATGGGCCCCTCGGGCAGCCCGGCGTCCCTCAGCGCCTGCACCCAGCCCTCTTCGCGGGCGTCCGCTTCGTTGCCTGTGGTGGTGCCCATGGCCAGCCCAATGTTGGTATGGCCGTGCCCGATCAGATGCTCGACGGCGGTACGGGCACCCTTGGCCAGGTCCACGCCCACCGTGGTAACCCCGGCCGTGCTGCCGCTGTGGCTCAGCAGCACCGACGGGATCTCCGCGGCCTCCAGATCGGCGAGGTCCGGTTCGAACAGCACGCTGGCCAGCACCACGCCGTCCACCTGCCTGGCGGCCAGGTTCCGGATGTTCCGGCGCTCCTTGGCCAGGTTGCCGTCCGAGTTCGTCAGCACCAGGGCGTACCCGAGCGCACCCGCGGCATCCTCCACGGCGTGGGCCAGCATGGAGAAGAACGGGTTGCTGTTGTCCGGAATGACCAAACCGATCGTTTCGCTCGAGCCCAGTTTCAGGGCCCGCGCAGCGGCGTTGGGACGGTAGCCCAGCTGCCGGATGGCTTCCTGGACTTTCGCCTCGGTGGCGGGTGCCACCTTCTTCGGGCCGCCGTTCACCACATAGCTGACGACGGCGGTGCTCACCCCGGCGTACCGGGCAACGTCCTTGCGGGTCACCTGCGTCCGCGGGGTGGGCGCTGCCGGAATGGTCATAGTGTCCATGCTAGCTATAGCCCGCGCTAGAGCGCGGCCGGGGCATCGCCAAAGTCGCGGATGGGGAGGCGTTCGCCGTTCCGCCGGGCGGATTCGTGGGCCACGATGCCGGGCAGCGTGAAGCGCGCGGCCGTCCACGCATTGACTGGCGGCAGCGTCCCCGTGTTCACCGCCGTGACAAAGTCGTCCACGAGGAAGTGGTGGCTGCCCTCGTGCCCGTTCGGAGCGCCGCGGAACTCCTCGGGCAGCCTGTCGCTGTCATGCACGGGAGCCAGTCCGGACACGAAGGCGTCCCGGAGCTCAGGTGCCACGTTGGCGAGCGAGGGGTCATCCAGGGCCATGCTGGGCCGGGACTCCACCTGCTCGGAGATGTCGTGGACGTCCGCCTTGTCCTGCCACACGGTCACCTTGGCCAGCTGCTCGAAGCTGGCCTCGGTGCCGAAGAAGCGGAACCGGGATTCCCGGATATGCGAGGGGTAGCCCACCCGGCGCATCTCGTTGGTCCGCATGGCACCGCCGTCGTTCAGTTCAAAAAGGGCAGTGGCGTTGGAGAAGTCGTTGCCGAACATGCTGATGTCCTTGTCGAACACCCCGTCCTGGCGGTCGTCCTTCACGCCCACGCAGCTGACGCTCACGGCGTGCGCCGGCAGTGCACCGAGGACCCCGCCGATCGCGTGGGTCGGATACAGCATGGGCGGGTAGCTGGCAGTCTCCTTCCAGCGTTCGCCGCCGCTGTACTGGTAGGCGTCGTAGAAACCCAGGTCCATGTCGTGGACGTAGTCGCCCTCGGAGTAGAACACCCTGCCGAACCTGCCGGCCTCGTGCTGCTGGCGCGCATAGACCGTTGCCGGGTTGTAATAGCTGGTCTCGCCCATCATGTAGACCTTGCGGCTCTCCCGGACGGCGTCGATGATCCTCGCGATCTCATCCTCGGTGACGGCCATCGGCACGGCCGAGTAGACATGCTTTCCGGCGCGGAGCGCCCGCTCCACCAGCGGTCCGTGGGTCCAGCGCTGCGTGAAAATGGCGACGGCGTCGATGTCGGACGCCAGCAGCTCATCGAAGGTGGCCATGGAGCCGGCAAGCCCGTAGCGTCCGATCGCCTCGGCGGCACGTTCCGGCCGTTCGTCCACGACGTAGACCTCGCTGACCCCGGGGTGGAGATGAAAGAGATGCGCGAACTGGGCGCCGAACTGCCCGACACCGACTACTCCGATTGAAAACGCCATTGTTCCTGCCTTCCTGGGTTGAGCGGCACCGCTTTACGGACCGCGCAGATGTTTGCGCCACAGTCTTGCACCGAAATCTACTCGAGTCAACGATTGCAACGTTGCAGAGAAATTGGCCAGTGATTCCAAGGAAATTTTCCTTGCATCTCCATTTCTACTCGTGTAGATTCGTTGGCGATTGTTAGTTCCATCACACACCCAGGAAGGGTCGATGATGACCACCCTCACCAAGAATCCCCCAGCCAGGAGCAGCCAGCGTCCGGCACGGCCCGGCAAGGTCCGCCGGGGCATCAGCCGCATCGGCGACCTCCGGATCGCGCTGCTGTTTATCGCCCCGGCCATGGTCGGCTTCGTGGCCTTCTACCTGGTGCCCACGCTGCGCGGCATCTATCTGAGCTTCACGGAGTACAGCATCCTCGGCGAGCCGGAGTGGATCGGCGTCAAGAACTACACGGCGATCTTCGGCGACGAGCTGTTCTGGAACGCCATGGGCGTCACGGTCCAGTACGTGGCGCTGAACATCGGCTTCCAGACCGCCATCGCCCTGGGCCTGGCCCTCCTGATGCACCGGGTGGCAAAGTCCACGTTCATCCGCGGTGCGCTGCTGCTGCCGTTCCTCGTGGCCAACGTCATCGTGGCCCTGCTGTGGTTCTGGATGCTCGACTACCAACTCGGCATCGTCAACGAGGTCATCAGCTGGCTGGGCCTGCCCCGCATTGCCTTCTTCGGCAGCGAGCAGTGGGCCATCCCCACCATCGCGTTCGTCAACGTCTGGCGGCACATGGGCTACACCGCCCTGCTGATCTTCGCCGGGCTGCAGTCCATCCCTAACCACGTCTACGAGGTGGCCTCCCTGGACGGCGCGTCGCCCACCAGGACCTTCTGGTCCATCACCATGCCGCTGCTCCGCCCGGTGCTGGCACTGGTTCTGGTGGTCACCGTCATCGGGTCCTTCCAGGTGTTCGACACCGTTGCGGTCACCACCAACGGCGGCCCGGTCAACGCCTCCCGTGTCATCCAGATGTACATCTACCAAAAAGCCTTCGGCGAATCGGACTTCGGATACGCCTCGGCGCTGTCCGTCATCCTCTTCGTGATCCTCGCCCTGGTGGCCTTCATCCAGATGAAGTTCCTCAAGGGCAACGAATCGGACCTGGACTAAGGAACCCCCGCCATGACCACGCAGATTCTCAACCGCAATTCCCGGAACCGCAGCACCGCCGTCCGGAGGCCGGTGAACTGGCGCCGCGCGGGCGCCTGGGCACTTGTCGTCGTTGCCGTCCTCGTCACCGTCCTCCCGTTCCTGTGGATGCTGCGGACCGCGCTGTCCAGCAACCACTCACTGGCAGCCAACGCCTCGAACCTGCTTCCCGCCGACTTCAGCTGGGGCGCGTTCAAGCGGGTCTTCGGCATGCAGACCGCCGAGGAAGCCATCGCTGACGGCGGTTCAGGCGCCAACATCAACTTCTGGCTCTACCTGCGCAACTCCGTTGTCTTCTCCACCGTGACCACCGCGGGCCAGGTGTTCTTCAGCGCCATGGCCGCCTACGCCTTCGCCCGGCTCCGCTGGGCCGGCCGGGACAAGGTGTTCGCCCTGTTCCTGGCCACCATGATGGTTCCGCCGATCTTCACCGCTCTGCCCAACTTCCTGCTCATCAAGAACCTGGGCCTGCTCAACTCCTTCGCCGGGCTGGCCCTGCCCTTCCTGTTCATGACCCCCTTCGCCATCTTCTTCCTGCGGCAGTTCTTCCTGAACATGTCCCGCGAGGTGGAGGAGGCGGCCATGCTGGACGGCGCCAAGCACCTGCGCATCTTCTTCCAGATCGTGCTGCCCAACGCCGCCGCACCGCTGGCCACCCTGGCCCTGCTGACGTTCATCGGCCAGTGGAACGAATACTTCTGGCCGCTGCTCGTGGGCCAGGACGAGAACGTCCGCGTCCTCACCGTCGGCCTGAGCGTGTTCAAGTCCCAGTCCCCGCAGGGCGCCCCGGACTGGTCCGGCCTCATGGCGGCCACCATCGTCGCCGCCCTCCCGGTGCTCCTGCTCTTTTTCGCCTTCGGCAAGAAGGTGGTCAACTCCATCGGCTTCTCCGGCATCAAGTAACCCTTCCTCCTCCCGAAACACCGCCTGTCCCCAAGAAAGGTCCATCATGAAGAAAACCATCGGCGCCGTCGCTGCCGCCGCAGCCATCGCCATCTCCCTCTCCGCCTGCGGCGGTTCCTCCGCAGGCTCGTCCGAGGCCAAGGGCGAAATCAACTACTGGCTCTGGGACGCCAACCAGCTCCCCGCCTACCAGCAGTGCGCCGCGGACTTCACCAAGGCCAACCCGGACATCAAGGTCAAGATCACCCAGCGCGGCTGGGACGACTACTGGACCACGCTGACCAACGGCTTCGTGGCAGGCACCGCGCCGGACGTGTTCACCAACCACCTGTCCAAGTACCCCGAATACGCAGCCAAGAAGCAGCTGCTCCCGCTTGATGAGGCCGTCAAGAAGGACGGCGTGAAACTGGACGGCTACAACGAAGGCCTGGCGGACCTGTGGGTGGGCCAGGACGGCAAGCGCTACGGCCTGCCCAAGGACTGGGACACCGTGGCCATGTTCTACAACAAGAAGCTCGTCAAGGATGCCGGCTACACCGAAGAACAGCTCGGAAACCTGGACTGGAACCCGCAGGACGGCGGCAGCTACGAGAAGGCCATCGCGCACCTGACCGTGGACAAGAGCGGAAAGCGCGGCGACGAGCCCGGCTTCGACAAGAACAACGTTGCCGTCTACGGACTCGGCCTGGAGTCCTCCGGTTCGGGCCAGGGCCAGACCCAGTGGAGCTTCCTCACCGGCACCACCGGCTGGACCCACACGGACAAGAACCCGTGGGGCACCAAGTTCAACTACGACGACCCGAAGTTCCAGGACACCATCAAGTGGTGGGCGGGGCTGGCCGAGAAGGGCTACATGCCCAAGCTGGAAACCACCGTCGGCGCCAGCGTGTCAGACGCCTTCGGCGCAGGCAAGGCGGCCATCAACACCAACGGATCCTGGATGATCGGCCAGTACACCAGCTACAAGGGCGTGGAAACGGGCATTGCCCCCACCCCCAAGGGACCCAACGGCAAGCGCGCCAGCATGTTCAACGGCCTGGCCGACTCCATCTTTGCCGGCACCAAGTACCCGGCGGCCTCGGCGAAGTGGGTCGAGTACCTCGCGTCCCCCGCCTGCCAGGACGTCGTTGCTTCCAAGGCAGTGGTCTTCCCGGCCATCAAGACCTCCTCGGACAAGGCCGCAGCCGCGTTCAAGGCCAAGGGCATCGACGTCACGGCGTTCACGCAGCACGTCAAGGACGGGACCACCTTCCTGTTCCCCATCGCTGACAAGGCCGCGAAGGTGGACGGCATCATGAAGCCGGCCATGGACGCCGTCCTGTCCGGCAAGAAGGACGCCGGCACCCTCTCCGACGCCAACGGGCAGGTCAACTCCCTCTTCAAGTAGGGGCTCAACTGGACGAAAATCAAAGTCCAGGCATCCACCCAGCACCACACACCTGCGGGGCCGGAAACGCGCACACTGCGCCCGGCCCCGCAACACCTTTCATCCCTATCTGCGCATCACGAAAGAGACTTACCTATGGATCCCCTGCATCTCCGTTCCGCCGGCACCAGCCTGGTGATCAGCTTCAGCAGCGGGGAGGCCGAGGTCATCCACTGGGGCGCCGACCTTGGCAGCGAGCTCCCGGACCTGTCCATCCTCACACCGGCGGTCACCAACTCCGCCCTGGACGTCACCGTCCCGGCGGGGCTGCTCCCCCAGTCGTCCTCCGGCTGGCGCGGACGCCCGGCGCTGCGCGGCCACAGGATTGCCGACGGCGACTCCGGACTGGACTTCTCGGTCCGCCTGCGCGCCGTGCACACCACCGTCAATGGCAGCTCCGCCGTCGTCGTCCAGCAGGATGCCGACGCCGGCATCACCGTCGAATCCGCCCTTACCCTGCACGACGGCGGCCTGCTGGAGCTGCGGCACACCGTCACCAACACCGGAACGTCGCCGTTCCAGCTGGACGAGCTGGCCGCCGTCCTCCCGGTGTCTCCGGACGCCGTCGAACTCCTCGACCTGACCGGACGCTGGTGCCGGGAACGGCACCCGCAACGCCGCCCCGTCCAGCAGGGCACCTGGGTGCGTTCCGGCCGCCACGGCCGGACCGGGCACGATTCGTCGCTGCTGTTCGCGGCCGGCACGGCCGGCTTCGGCAACCGCCACGGCCGGGTCTGGGCCACCCACCTGGCCTGGAGCGGGAACCACGAACAGTTTGCGGACACGCTGGGCGACGGGCGCACGCTGATCGGCGGCTCCGAACTGCTGGGCCCCGCCGAGGTCATCCTCGAACCCGGCGCCGGCTACACCACGCCCAAGCTCTTCGCCGCCTACTCGGACCGCGGCCTGGACGGCATCAGCGAGGCGTTCTACAGCTGGTTCCGTGCACGCCCCCACCATGTGCTTCCGGCCGCGGGCGGCGGAAAACCGCGTCCCGTGGTGCTGAACACGTGGGAGGCCGTCTACTTCGACCACAACCTTGAAACCCTGACCGAGCTCGCGGACTCGGCCGCGGACCTCGGCGTGGAGCGTTTCGTCCTGGACGACGGCTGGTTCCGTGGCCGCCGCAACGACACCGCCGGCCTCGGCGACTGGTTCGTGGACGAGACGGTCTGGCCGGACGGGCTGACACCGCTCATCGACGCCGTCACCTCCCGGGGCATGGAGTTCGGCCTGTGGGTGGAGCCCGAGATGATCAACCTCAACTCGGACGTGGCACGGGCGCATCCGGACTGGATTGTGGGGCCGGCCGCCGTTTCCCACAAGGACGGGGGGCGGCTTCCCCTGACCTGGCGGAACCAGCACGTCATCGACCTGGTGAACCCCGAGGCGTGGCAGTACGTCTTTGACCGCATCGACGCCCTGCTCCGCGAGAACAGGATCAGCTATCTGAAGTGGGACCAGAACCGCGACCTGACGGAGCACGGCCACGCCGGACGCGCTTCCGTCCACGAGCAGACGCTCGCCGCGTACCGCCTCTTCGACGAGCTGCGGAAGTCCCACCCCGGCGTCGAGATTGAGAGCTGCTCCTCAGGCGGCGCGCGCGTGGACCTGGGCATCCTTGAGCGCACCGACCGGATCTGGGCTTCGGACTGCAACGACGCCCTGGAACGGCAGACCATCCAGCGCTGGACCGGCGTCGTGGTTCCGCCCGAACTGGTGGGCGGCCACATCGGCCCCACCACGTCGCACACCACCGCCCGGACCCACGACCTGTCCTTCCGTGCCATCACGGCGCTGTTCGGCCACTTCGGGATGGAGTGGGACGTCCGGGAGGTGCAGGGCGCCGAGCGCGAGGAGCTGAAGCGGTTCATCGCCCTCTACAAGGAGCACCGCGGGCTGATCCACAGCGGCCGGATGGTGCGGGCCGACGTCCCGGACGAGTCGCTCATGCTGCACGGTGTGGTGGCCGGTTCGGCTCAGGTTGCTGGTGCTTCGGGCACGACGGCGGCCCTGTTCGCCTTGGTCAGCACGCGCACCTCGTTCGCTGAGCAGCCGGGCCGGGTCGCCTTGCCCGGGCTGGAGGCGGCACGCCGCTACCGGGTGGAGGCCATCTTCCCCGTTTCCGGCGACGCGGACTACGGCCACACGTTCACGCAGATCCAGCCGCCGGCCTGGCTGGCTTCCGGAGCGGAGGCCAGCGGCCGCTTCCTGGCCGAGGTCGGACTGCCGATGCCCGGCCTCAACCCGGAGCACGCCCTGGTGCTGAAGGTCACGGCACTCTAGCCGTCAAGCGCAGGAGGGGAACGCATATGAAAATTCTGGTTACCGGCGGCACCGGGTACATCGGCTCCCACACCGTCCTGTCCCTGCAGGAAGCCGGCCATGACGTGGTTGTCATCGACAACCTCACCAACTCCAGCGAGGAATCACTCCGGCGGGTCGCCGAGCTCACGGGCAAGCAGGCCGCTTTCCACCACACCGACCTCTTGAACGAGCCCGCCGTCGACGCCGTCTTCGGACAGCACGCCATCGACGCCGTCATTCACTTTGCGGGACTCAAGGCCGTGGGCGAATCCGTCCTTGAACCGGTGAAGTACTACTACAACAACCTCGTGGGCACCCTGAATCTGATTCGATCAATGGATCGGCATGACGTCCGCTCGATCGTCTTCAGCTCCTCGGCCACGGTCTACGGCGAACACAACGCCATTCCGTACGTGGAGAAGATGGAAATTGGTGCGAACAACCCGTACGGGCGGACGAAGGAACAGATCGAGGACATTCTCTCCGACATGGGCGCCGCTGACAGCCGCTGGCGCATCGCGCTCCTGCGGTACTTCAACCCGGTGGGCGCCCACCCCTCGGGACGGATCGGCGAGGACCCGCAGGGCATACCCAACAACCTCGTGCCCTTTATCGCACAGGTGGCGGTAGGCCGCCGTGAAAAGCTCATGGTGTTCGGAGGTCACTATGACACCCCGGACGGAACGTGCCTGCGGGACTACATTCACGTCGTCGACCTCGCCGAAGGCCACCTGGCAGCCCTGAACCGCATCGCGAAAGGGGCAGGTGTGTTCCGCTGGAACCTCGGCTCTGGCACCGGATCCTCGGTGCTGGAAGTCCTGCGCTCCTTTGAAAAGGCGGTGGGCACCCCGGTCCCGTACACGATCACAGACCGGCGGCCGGGAGATCTTCCCGCCTTCTGGGCGGACGCCACCTCCGCCATGGCCGATCTCTCCTGGTCCACGACCAAATCGCTGGACCAGATGTGCGAAGACCACTGGCGCTGGCAGAAAAACAACCCGCAGGGCTACCTCGGCTAGGATCAGCATACTGCCATGACCGACGTGAGCGACTACGCTGCGGGGACGTTGGAACCGCACACGCGTCAGTTTCCACGGACGGCAGGCATCCGGGACGTCGCGGCGGCGGCCGGAGTGTCAACCGCGACCGTTTCCCGTGCCCTGCGCGGTCTCCCCCGAGTCTCAAACCCCACCCGGCAAAAAATTCTGGCGGCTGCCGCCAACCTTGGCTATGTTGCTTCCGCCGCCGCGTCAGAGCTGGCGCGGGGACGGGGCGGCACCGCTGCCCCCGGGCAGCTGGGACGGGGTGAGACGGGTGTTGGGAACATCGCAACCCGGCGCGATAGATTTGCAGTCATGACTGAAGCCCCCTCCGCCACCGACGCCGGCCGCGGCACCATCCTTGTCCTGAACGGCCCCAACTTGAACCTCCTCGGCACCCGCGAGCCGGAGAAGTACGGCACGGCCACGCTGGCCGACGTCGAACAGCTCGCGAAGGATGCCGCCGCCGCACACGGGCTGGATGTTGAGTGCTTCCAGTCCAACCATGAGGGCGCGTTGGTGGACGCCATCCACGCCGCCCGCGGCAAGGCAATCGGCATCGTGCTGAACGCCGGGGCGTACACCCACACCTCGGTGGCCATCCGGGACGCCATCTCCGCCGTGCAGATTCCCGCGGTGGAAGTCCACATCACCAACGTGCACGCCCGCGAGGAGTTCCGGCACCACTCCTACCTCTCGGACATCAGCAAGGCCGTGATCGCCGGTGCCGGGGTTCTGGGTTACCGGTTCGCCGTGGAGTACCTCGCCGACCTGAATGCCGGCAAGGCCTGACCATGCCGGCGGGGTCCGGTGCTGTTGTCCCCGGGTCCGGCACTGCAGAGTGGTACCGGCAGTTCGGCACCGTTGACGCCCCCGGTTCCTCGCCCTGCTACGCCGACTGGTCAGTGCACATCGCCGACGACCCCGAACTGGTCGCCCGGATGTCCCCTTACGGGGAGTTCCGGGCGTTTCTGGATGCGCAGTGGGACCAGATCTCCCGCACAGTCCTGTCCCGTGCCACCCAGACCAACGAGGCAGGCCGCTCGCCCTTCTCGAGGCGGGTGCCTCGGCCGGGCTCGCCCTGTTCCCGGACCGCTACGGCTACGAGTTCGACGACGGCCGAACGGTCACGCGGCTGGATCCCCTTGGGTCCGGCGAGAGGCCGGCCGTGCCGGGCGGCAGGACAAGAGGCCCGGTGAACCGCCGGCGCCTCCCGTGCTGCGCTGCAGGACAAGAGGCCCGGTTCCCCTGCCGGGCAGTTTGCCTCATGTGGCCTGGCGGGCCGGGATTGACCTGAACCCCCTCGATGTGCGGAGTCCCGACGACGTCGCCTGGCTTGAGGCGCTGGTCTGGCCGGAGCCGCGAGCGGCTGCGGCGGGCCATCGCCGTCGCCCGCGAAGCGCCCGGGTCTGCCACTGGCTGTCCAATGAGGGCGAAACGGTGATCATCCAGGAGGACGGCTCAAGCGTTCTCCCGGAGATGGACCCCGGCCGCCTCCGCGGGAACTTCCTGCTGCAGCACAACGGGCAGCCGGTGGCCATCACCGGCCCGCACGGCCAGAGCCTGGACTGGTTCTAGACGGGTCCGTTGCCGCTGGATGGCGCCGACTGGATGCCGCTGTTGCTGGATGCCCCTATTGCTGGATGCATTGCCCGGACGACACGGGGCTGGACAGGCCTGGCGCCTCGGCTGCCACCGGCCGGAGGTCGATCATCGGAATCGCGAAGCCCAGGGCGGCGTTGGATGTTGTCTTCGCGAAGATTACGCCCGCCACCTCCCCGTTGGTGGTGAGCAGCGGCCCGCCCGAGTTGCCGGGCTGGACGTCGCCAGCCAGCTTGTACACCTCGTCGGGGACCGGGTTGTTCCCGTAGATGTCAGGCACCAGCACCGTGGAAATGCCCTGCACCGTGGCCGGCTTGGACTGGTAGGGGCCGCCGTGCGGGTATCCGGCGAACGCGGCGGCGGTTCCCGCGGGCAGGTCTGAACTGAGCGGCAGCGCCACTGTGGGCAGGCCGTCCACGGCCAGGACCGCGAGGTCGCGCTTGCTGTCGAAGTACACGACCCTGCCGGGCATGGCGCCACCGCCCGGGACCTCCACCACGGGCTGCGACACACCTGCCACGACGTGCGCGTTGGTCACCACGCGTCCGGGCGAGACCACAAAGCCTGTTCCGGTCTGGTTCTGCCCGCACTGGAATGCGGTGCCGGCGATCTTCAGGACCGAACCGGCCGCCCTGTTCAGGGCCGGCGTGTCCGTGTTGGCGTTGGGAACCGGGACCTGCTGCTCCTGCCCGATGCCCTCGATGAGCGTGGGGATGCCGTCGCCAATAACCGCCGAGCGCAGCTGCGCCATGGTGGATTTGACCGGGTTGGGCGTCAATCCGTCTATGAAACGGATCACCTTGGACTCTGCCAGCTGCTGTGAGACGAAAGGCACACCGAGCGCGCTGATGCTGAAGGCGAGCATGGACATGACCAGCGCGGACACGACGAGGTTTACGGCTCCGCCGATGAGTCTGTCCACAGCCCGGAGCGGTCTCATGCGGACGGCGCCACGGATGCTGCGTCCGATCATCGTGCCAAGTGCGTTGCCGAGGACTACCAGCAGCACGGCGGTGCCAATGATGGCGGTCAGGCGCCACCCGCTGTCCTGCACGAAGTCGCTGACCAGCGGAACGGAAAGAAAAGCGGCCACCGCGCCAGCGGCGAAGCCGGCAAGGCCGCCGACGGTCACCAGGAAGCCGTTGCGCAGGCCGTAGATCAGATAGGACAAAAGCGTGAGAATCAACGCAAGGTCCAGAACGGTCAGGCCAAACACCGGGGTCTCCTCACAAGCAGCTAAGCCCCGATTCTACTGGCGAACCCTGACAATTTGCCGTGGGTGGCCGGAGCGCACGCTGGTCTCGCGGCGTCTTTTAGGGCGTTTCAGCTGCCAAGTACGTCACAGAACGTTGAAAATTCTGAAACAATGGCACAAGCGCCCCAGACGACACTTTTACTCAGGAGAATTCATGGACATCGAGGTATTGCGCCGCGCACCCCTTTTCGCCACGCTGGACGACGACGCGTTCCGCCTGCTGACGGACGAACTGACCGAGGTCGACCTGTCCCGCGGCGCGTCCGTGTTCCGCGAAGGCGACCAGGGTGACCAGCTGTACTTCATCGTCTCCGGCAAGGTAAAGCTCGGCCGCACCTCCCCCGACGGCCGCGAATCCCTGCTTGCCATCCTCGGCCCGGGTGAGCTCTTCGGCGAGATGGCCCTGTTCGACCCGAGCCCGCGCACCGCCACGGCCACCGCCGTCTCGGAGACCCGCCTCGCCGGCCTCAAGAACGAGAGCCTGAATTCCCTGCTGCGGACCCGCCCCGAGGTCTCGGCCCAGCTGCTGCAGGCACTGGCCCGCCGCCTCCGCCGCACCAACGACTCCCTCTCCGACCTGGTCTTCTCCGACGTGCCCGGCCGCGTGGCCAAGGCCCTCCTGGACCTCGCCGACCGCTTCGGCCGCCCGGCCACCGACGGTGTTCTCGTGGCACACGAGCTCACCCAGGAAGAGCTGGCCCAGCTGGTGGGCGCTTCCCGCGAGACCGTAAATAAGGCCCTGGCCGAGTTCGTCCAGCGCGGCTGGCTGCGCCTCGAGGCACGCGCCGTCGTCATCTTGGACATGCAGCGCCTCCGCCAGCGCTCGCGCTAATCCGCCCTGCAGGGGCCGCCTCGTTCATCACGGGGCGGCCTTTCGCTTTTTAAGTCACCCCCGGCGGAAGGCGGCCAAAACCCGACAGGACCTGAGGAAGCGTTGGGAGAAAGGCGACAGGATGAACTGGTCCCCGATAGTTGGACCAGGTTAGTAAGGCCTAGGGCGTGTCTCCTAAATCCTGGGTTCCTTAGCCGCGATGCTTGTTGGGTGTCTCGTACTTCTGTTTTGACTGACGGGCAGTGGGCCCGCATC
>NZ_JBHTZA010000034.1:0-42655 GCF_042790555.1 Arthrobacter sp. NPDC056727
AATCGAGGAAATCACCACGGGCATCGCGGGCAAACAACTTGGGCATCGCACGCTCCATCTGTCAGAGCGTTGCTACGACCATATGACTTTGCCGGGTGTTAGCGGCCATTATCTGTACAAAAACTCCAAGATGATGCGGCTGCCCGGCGTCAGGTGGCCACCAAGGACAGGAAATCCTCGATCCACGTCTGCACCCGGGCGTCGTCCAGGTGCAGACCGTGCCTGCCGCCGTCGACCTGAATCAGCTGTGCGTCCGGAATCAGTTCAGCCATCGCGACGGCGTTGGCAACAGGCGCCAGGGCATCCTCGCTGCCGTGGATGATCAGAGTGGGGGCCTGGATTTGGGGAAGGGCATCCCAGGCGTCATGCAGTCGGCTTGCCCTGAAGTGCCTGCTCTTGACGGCCGCGGAGGCCTGAACCCGGAAGAACGCGCCTACAACGGCAGGATTGTGCTCAACAAAGGCGGGGCTGAAGAACAGCGGCGCCATGCGGGCGGGGTCTCCGCTGGTGAGCGCGGCGGTTGCCGCGGCGCTCCGGGCAGGGCCCCTGGCGTCGCTGGCGCTTGTCGCCGCCAGGACGAGCGAGGCCACCCGGGTAGGGAAATCCACGGCCATCCACTGGGCAGCGCGGCCGCCCATCGAGTGCCCGTAGACATGCGCCCTGCGGACGCCGGCCGCATCAAGAACCGCAGTGGCGTCCGCCGCAAAGGCCCTGGTGGTGTAGTTTTCGGCGCTGCCTTCCGCGCTGGCGCCGATGCCGCGGTGATCGAAACGGATGACCCGGAACGAACGGGCCAGGGCCGGCACCACCGGGTCCCAGCCGGCCATTCCCGTCGCCTGCCCGGCCACGAGCAGCAGGGGTTCGCCGCGCCCTTCCTCGGCCCAGGCAAGCTCCGCGCCGTCGGGGGCCACGGCCTTTTTCAACGTCAGGGTCACCCGTTCAATTTACCCGCAGCTTAAGGGCCGGAATGCTCCAGTCCATCGCGGGCTGCGTTTCGACATTGTTGAACGTGTAAAGGTGGATGCCCGCAAGGGCAGGTTCCGTGACAGCCAGCTCGGAAACCAGCGACCCGGATGAGTAGCTGCCGGCGTTCAGGAGCCTGCGCGCCAGCGGTCCCTTGCGGTTCAGGAATTTCAGCGACGGGCCCACCCCGATCTTGGTGGCCAGCGATATGAGCTTGGCCCGCGGGACGGCCCCGGCCACTCCCGCCCAGATGGGAAGGTCCACGCCCTCGCGGCGGATCAGTTCGGCATACCAGCCGACCCTGGCGGCCGAAAAGCACATCTGGGTGACCACGTTCGAGGCCAGGTGCTGCTTCTCCAGCAGGGCATCGAGCATGTGCAGCTCATTGTGCTTTGGATGCCCTTCCGGATATCCGGCCACACCTATGGCCATGGTCCCGCCGGTCAGCTCGGCGATGTCCTCCATGAGTTGGAAGCTGTTGCCATAGGGGCCGCCGGACTCCGAGGCATCCCCTCCGATCGCGAAGACCTCAGTGATTCCTGCGGCTTGGCAGTCGCGGAGCAGGCCCGCCAGCTGGGCCCGGCTCCCGAGGCTTCGCGCGGCCAGGTGGGGAATCACGTTGTAGCCCAGCTCGCCCAGCCGGACGGAGGCGTGCACCGTGGCCTCCACGCCGTGGTGCGGGAGGCAGGTCACCGTCAGCGTGGATCCGGCCGGAACGTGCCCCTGGATCTTGGGGATGATGCCGTCCGTGGGAATGATCTCCAGGCGCACAGGCAGGTGGTTCAGCACAGGCAAGTGGTTCGTCATGGATACCTCCAGGTCTGGTTGGGCCATTGTCACCGGAGGATGACCGTCCGGTTCCCGGACAGGATTATTCTTCCTTCGGCGTGCCAGCGCACGGCATTCGTCAAGGCCCTGCACTCCGCGTCCTTGCCCACGGACACCAGGTCCGCCGGCGTGTAGGTGTGGTCGACCTCGATCACCTGCTGCGCGATGATCGGGCCCTCATCCAGCTCCGAATTGACGTAGTGTGCCGTGGCGCCGACTGTCTTCACCCCGCGCTCATGCGCCTGGTGGTAGGGCTTTGCGCCCTTGAAGCTGGGCAGGAACGAATGGTGGATATTGATGGCCCTGCCGGTGAGCCGGGCGGTGGCCGAGTCGCTGAGAACCTGCATGTAACGGGCCAGGACCACCAGTTCCACGCCAAGCGCGTCAACGAGTTCAAGCAGCGCCGCTTCCGCTTCGGGCTTGGTAGATGCTGTCACGGGGATGTGGTGGAACGGGACTCCGTGCCAGGCTGCAAGCCCCTCCAGGTCCGGGTGGTTGGACACCACCGCTGCAATCTCCACCGGGAGTTCGCCGTTGCGGGCGCGGACCAGCAGGTCGTTGAGGCAGTGATCGTACTTGGACACCATCACCAGGATGCGCTGCTTGCGGTCGCGCCGCTCCAGGCGCCAGTCCATGTTCCACTCGCCTGCCAGCGGCGCGAAGCTGTCCCGGAGCTGTTCGACGGCGGGCTGTTCGACGGCGGCGGAGTCACCCGCGGGGGCCGCCGAGGCGAAGTGCACCCTCATGAAGAAGTGCCCCGCGCCCCGATCGCCGAACTGTTTGAGGTCGACGATGTAGCACTCCTGCTTGAGCAGGAAATCCGCTACCGACTGGACGATGCCCAGGGAATCCGGGCAGTGGAAGGTGAGCACAAACTCCCCGGTTCCGGGCCCGCGGACCTGGCCGGCCGCCGTCGGCGTTTCCTTGGTCCCGATCATCGCTGGACGCTTTCTTTCTCCTGGTACTGGCTGTCCGCACCTCCGCGCGCGGCGTTTTCCTCAGCGCGCAGTGCGTCCTGGAAGGCCTCGTAGCGGGCAATGTGGGCCGGCCGGCGGCGCAGCACCAGCCAGGCGGCGCCGAGCAGGATGAACCAGACCGGCGTGACCAGAAGTGCGGCCAGGGTGTCGGGCTGCGTGGTGAGGGTCCACAGCACAAAGGCGAAGAACGCGAAGACTACCCAGACCATGGGGATGCCGCCGGGCATCTTGAACTTTGAGGCGCTGTGCAGGTGCGGGCGGCGGCGGCGGAAGGCGATGTAGCTGGCGAGGATGATCGACCAGACGAAGACGAAGCAAACGGCGGAGACGGTGGTGACCATGTCGAACGCCTTGCCGACGTCCTGTCCGGCGTACATGAGCACCACACCGGAAAGCAGCAGCACACAGGACAGGAACAGGGCGTTGCTGGGCACCTTGCGGCGGGACAGGCTGCTGAAGACGGCGGGCGCGTCCCCTTCCTCGGCCAGGCCGTAAACCATGCGCGAGGTGGAGTAGATGCCGGAGTTTGCCGAGGACATTGCCGAGGTCAGCACCACGAGGTTGACCACCGTGGCCGCAGCTCCGAGTCCGGCCAGCGAGAACATGGCGATGAACGGGCTGTGGCCGGCTGCGAACTGGGTCCACGGGGTGACGGACATCAGGATGATGAGGGCGCCCACATAGAAGAGCAGCACGCGCACCGGAATGGAGTTGATGGCCTTGGGCAGGTTCTTTTCCGGGTTCTTCGCCTCGGCGGCCGTGGTGCCCACCAGTTCGATGCCGACGAAGGCGAACACGGCGATCTGGAAGCCGGCCACGAAGCCCATGAATTCGTTGGGGAAGAAGCCGCCGTGGCTCCACAGGTTGGTGAAGCTGGCCTGCCCGGAGTCGCTCTGGAAGCCGGTGAGGATCATGAACATGCCCACGACGATCAGGGCGGCGATGGCGACGATCTTGATGAGGGCGAACCAGAATTCGGTTTCACCGAAGGCCTTGACGGTGGTGAGGTTCAGCAGCAGCAGGATGGCCACGGTGGCGAGGCCCGGGATCCAGAGGGGCAGCCCGGGCCAGAGCTCGCGGGAGTAGCCGGCGATCGCAATGACGTCGGCGATTCCGGTGATCACCCAGCAGAACCAGTAGGTCCATCCGGTGAAAAAGCCAGCCCAGGGACCCAGCAGGTCAGCGGCGAAATCGCTGAAGGACTTGTAGTTGAGGTTGCTGAGCAGCAGCTCGCCCATGGCGCGCATAACGAAGAAGAGCATGAAGCCGATGATCATGTACACGAAGATCACGGACGGCCCGGCCGCGGAAATGGTCTTGCCGGAGCCCATGAACAGGCCGGTGCCGATGGCGCCGCCGATAGCGATCAGCTGGATGTGGCGGTTGCTCAGCTGCCGTTCGAGGCGCGGAGCCTCGCTGGCCGGGGACGCAGGAGGGTGAATCGTCATAAGGAACTCCATTGTTCAAGTGGCACCAAATGGCCACACTGACAGGGTTCCTCCCCGCTCTGTACTGGACCTGAGAGATTCCGCGGACATGGTTGACCGCTTTGCACCTTCGGTGAGCCGGGCACGCCCGGCTGCTTTTCAGAGTTGCCTCGCCGCGGCGGTACGTGGGCCTGAGAGTTTCCTGGGGAGGGTTTGCTCCTACGGCGCCTGCTGATGTACCGGCAGGGCTCTCCCGCCGCAGATCGTAAGCATTTTCAATTATGGACGGCGAGAGCCGCGATCCTGCTGGAAGTCCGGCCCGCGCCGGTCAGCCCAGCCCCGCTAGCCACCGGACTCAGTGTGGTCTTGGTCACGAAGAATTGTCAAACCCGGCCCCCGGCGGGATCTGCCGCAGCGCGTTTTGGCATTCGCCGCACAGTGCTGTACATTGTGAGCCGAATCACCCACATTTTCATAGCCTTTCGAACCGTGGCGGGAGAGTCCTCCCAGTCATCCATCGGGCAGGCGCCGTAGGAGCAAATCCTCCCCAGGAATCTCTCAGGCCCCAGTACCGCCGCGGCGAGGCAACTCTGGAAAGCAGCCAGGCATTGTTTGGCTCACCGACGGTGCAAGCGGACATCCACGTCTGCGGAATCTCTCAGGTCCAATACAGAGCGGGGAGGAACCCAACCCATGCCGTGCCATCCGTGGCCGGCCAGACCTGGAGTTCCTCATGACGATTCAATCTCTTCCGTCAACGTTTGCGGACCGGCATATCGGCGCCCGGCGCCAGGCCGATATCGACACCATGCTCAAAAACGTCGGCTATGACACGGTCGATGGCCTGGTTGATGCTGCCGTTCCGGCATCCATCCGCCAGGAAAACGCCCTGCGGCTCACCGCTGCGCTGAGCGAAGTTGAGGTCCTGGCCGAGCTTCGCCGGCTTGCCGCCAAGAACAAGACCGCCGTGCAGATGATCGGCCAGGGCTACTACGACACCGTGACGCCGCCGGTGATCCGCCGCAACATCCTCGAAGCCCCCGCCTGGTACACGGCCTACACGCCGTACCAGCCGGAAATCTCCCAGGGCCGGCTCGAGGCGCTGCTGAACTTCCAGACCATGGTCCAGGACCTCACCGCACTGCCCATCGCCAACGCTTCCCTGCTGGACGAAGCCACCGCCGTGGCCGAGGCCGTCCTGCTCATGCGCCGCGCCAACAAGAGGAACGACGGCAAGACCGTCCTGGACGCCGACTGCCTCCCCCAGACCATCGCCGTCGTCAAGGGCCGTGCTGAAGCACTCGGCTTCGAGGTGGAGGTCGCAGACCTTTCCCAGGGGCTTCCCGACGGCGACATCAACGGCGTCGTGCTCCAGCAGCCCGGCGTTTCGGGCCGGGTCTTCGACCATTCCGAGGTGATCGCCGCCGCCAAGGAGCGCGGCGCCCTGGTGACGGTTGCCGCCGACCTGCTGGCCCTGACCCTCATCACTCCCCCGGGCGAACAGGGCGCCGACATCGCCGTCGGAACCGCCCAGCGCTTCGGCGTGCCGCTGTTCTTCGGCGGACCGCACGCCGCCTACATCGCCGTCCGCACCGGCATGGAGCGCACCCTTCCCGGCCGCATCGTCGGTGTCTCCAAGGACAATGCCGGCGCCCCCGCCTACCGGCTGGCCCTGCAGACCCGCGAGCAGCACATCCGCCGCGAAAAGGCCACCTCCAACATCTGCACCGCGCAGGCACTGCTGGCCATCGTGTCGTCCTTCTACGCCGTCTACCACGGCCCCGACGGCCTGAAGGCCATCGCCGAGACCGTGCACAACAACGCCCGCGTCCTGGCAACCGCTTTGAAAAAGGCTGGCCGCGAACTGGCCGCCGAGTCCTTCTTCGACACCCTCACCGTCCGCGTCCCGGGCAAGGCCGCCAAGGTCATCACCGCCGCGGAGGCGCGCGGCATCAACCTCCGCTTCATCGACGCGGACACCGTGGGCGTCTCCATCGATGAGACGACGACGGCGGCAACGCTTTCCGCTGTTGCCGTCGCCTTCGGCGCCGGTCCGGTAGGGGACGCGGCGGGCCTTGAGCTGCCCGAGGCTGTGCTGCGCACCTCGGACTACCTGCAGCACCCGGTGTTCAACACGCACCGCTCCGAAACCCAGCTGCTGCGCTACATCCGCAGGCTGTCCGACCGGGACCTGGCGCTGGACCGCACGATGATCCCGCTGGGCTCCTGCACCATGAAGCTGAACGCCACCGCAGAGATGGAGGCCATCTCCTGGCCGGAGTTCGCCTCGATCCACCCGTTCGCCCCGGATTCCCAGACCGAGGGCTGGCGCGAACTCATCGGCGGTTTGGAAGCCGACCTCGCCGAAATCACCGGTTACGACCAGGTGTCCATCCAGCCCAACGCCGGGTCCCAGGGCGAGCTCGCCGGCCTGCTGGCGATCCGCGGCTACCACCTCTCCCGGGGCGAAGGGCAGCGCAACATCTGCCTCATCCCCGCCTCGGCGCACGGCACCAACGCGGCCTCGGCCGTGCTGGCCGGCATGAAGGTGGTGGTGGTGGCCACCGCCGCCGACGGCACCATCGACCACACGGACCTGTACGCCAGGATCGAGGCCAACAAGGATGCGCTCTCGTGCATCATGATCACCTACCCGTCCACGCACGGGGTGTACGACGGCGATGTCCGCGAGGTCTGCGACGCTGTCCACGCGGCCGGCGGCCAGGTCTACGTGGACGGTGCGAACCTCAACGCGCTGGTCGGGTTGGCGCAGCCGGGCAAGTTCGGCGGCGATGTCTCGCACCTGAACCTGCACAAGACCTTCTGCATCCCGCACGGCGGCGGCGGTCCCGGCGTCGGCCCCGTCGCCGCGAAGGCGCACCTTGCCCCGTTCATGCCGGGTGACGCCAACAACGCTTCTTCCGAAAACGCAGGAGAGGGGCACGGCGTTGCGATCAGCGCGTCGCGGTTCGGTTCGGCCGGCGTGTTGCCCATCTCCTGGGCGTACGTGAAGCTCATGGGCGGCCAGGGCCTGACCGAGGCCACCAGGTCGGCACTCCTCGCGGCGAACTATGTCGCGGCGCGGCTGGACGAGTTCTTCCCGGTCCTCTACACCGGGGACAGCGGGCTGGTGGCGCACGAGTGCATCCTGGACCTGCGCGGCCTCACGGCCAAGACCGGGGTCACCGCCGAGGATGTGGCCAAGCGCCTCATCGACTTCGGCTTCCACGCGCCCACGCTCGCGTTCCCGGTGGCCGGCACCCTGATGGTGGAGCCCACCGAGTCCGAGGACCTGGCCGAGATCGACCGGTTCATCGACGCGATGATCACCATCCACGCCGAGATCGAGCAGGTGGCCAACGGCGACTTCAGCCTGGAAAACTCGCCGCTGCGCAACGCACCCCACACGGCAGCCGCCGTCGTCAGTTCCGACTGGAAGCGTTCGTACCCGCGCGAGCAGGCCGCCTTCCCGGTGTCCTCGCTCCGGCAGGACAAGTACTTCCCGCCGGTGGGCCGCATCGACGGCGCAGCCGGCGACCGCAACCTGGTCTGCTCCTGCCCGCCCCTCGAAGCGTTCGAGGACAACACAGCAGACTTCGAGAACTAAGGACCTCCCATGACCGAGAATTACACCGCCCTTTACGACCAGCACAAGAAAGCCGGCGCTTCCTTCACCGACTTCGGCGGCTGGCAGATGCCCCTCAAATACGAATCCGAACTCGCCGAACACCATGCCGTGCGCAACGCCGCCGGCCTGTTCGACCTTTCCCACATGGGCGAAGTCTGGGTCACCGGCCCTGACGCCGCGGCCTTCCTGGACTATGCCCTGGCCGGCAAGCTGTCCGCCATCGCCGTCGGTAAGGCCAAGTATTCACTGATCTGCGACGCCGACGGCGGCATCATCGATGACCTGATCTCTTACCGCCGCGGGGAGGAAAAGTACCTCGTGGTGCCCAACGCGGGCAATGCAAGCAAGGTGGCCGCTGCCCTCGCCGAGCGCGCGGCGAACTTCGACGTCGCCGTCGAGGACGTCTCGTCGGAAATTTCGCTGATCGCGGTGCAGGGGCCCAACGCGGAGGCCATCCTTCTGCAGCTGGTCCCGGCCGAGCAGCACTCCCTGGTGACGGAGCTGAAGTACTACGCGGCTGTTGAGGTGGGGATTGCCGTCAGCGGCGCCATCCAGACCCTGCTGCTGGCCCGCACGGGCTATACCGGAGAAGACGGCTTCGAAATCTACGTGCCCAACGACGATGCGCCCGGCCTCTGGGAGTCCCTGCTCGAGGCCGGCGAAGGGCACAACCTGATCCCGGCCGGACTCGCCGCACGCGACTCGCTGCGCCTGGAAGCCGGCATGCCGCTCTACGGCAACGAACTCTCGCGCCGCGTCAACGCCTACTCGGCGGGACTCGGTCCGGTGGTTTCGCTGGCCAAGGAGAGCGACTTCGTGGGCAAGCAGGCGCTGGCCGACCTCAAGGCAGCAGGCGTCGGTTCCACCATTGGCCAGAAACTTGTGGGCCTGAAGGGCACCGGCCGGCGCGCCGCCCGCGGCCACTACCCGGTCCTCAAGGACGGCACCCTGATCGGCGAGGTCACCTCCGGACAGCCTTCCCCCACCCTCGGTTACCCGGTCGCCATGGCCTATGTCGACGTCGAGCATTCCGAAGTCGGCACGGTCCTGGACGTCGACCTGCGCGGCAAGCCCGAGCGGTTCGAAGTCGTCGCCCTGCCGTTCTACAAGCGCCAAAAGTAACCATCCACGAACTTCTAAAGACAAAGGAATTGAAATGAGCAAGGTTGTTGCTGAACTGAAGTACTCCGCCGAGCACGAATGGGTTGCCGTTGACGGGTCCGGGCCCGTGGGGATCGGGATCTCCGCCGTGGCTGCCGACGCCCTGGGCGATATCGTGTACGTGGACCTGCCCGAGGTGGGCGCCACCGTCACGGCAGGCGAAACCTGCGGCGAGGTGGAGTCCACCAAGTCCGTCTCGGACCTCTACGCCCCGGTCACGGGCGAGGTCACCGAAGTCAACGACGGCGTCGTCGCGGACCCGGCGCTCATCAACAGCGACCCCTACGGCGCCGGCTGGCTGTTCAAGGTAGCCGTCACGGACGAGGGCCCGCTGATGTCGGCCGAGGAATACGCGGCAGCAAACGGCGGCGAACTGTAGCTTCCCGCTCCTCCCCTCCCGGAAACTTAACCTCCCCAGCCCGAACCGATCACAACTATCCAGTTAGGAACCGACCATGGCTGTTGGCGTCTTCGACCTGTTTTCCATTGGAATTGGCCCCTCAAGTTCGCACACCGTTGGCCCGATGCGGGCTGCCGCCGTGTTCGCGGAAGAGCTGAAGGCCTCGGGGGCGCTGGCGGAGGTGGCGTCGCTGCGGGTGGACCTGTACGGTTCGCTCGCTGCCACCGGGCACGGGCATGGCACCATGACGGCGGTTCTGCTGGGCCTGGAGGGGTACCACCCGGAGCTGATCCTGCCCGATGAGGTCGAGGAGCGGCTGGCGTCGATCGCGGAGACCGGGACCCTGCAGCTGGCCGGTTCGGTGCCGTTGCCGTATGGGGTGGAGGACATGGTGCTGCGGCCGCTGACTGTGCTGCCGCGGCACACCAATGGCATGACGTTCACGGTGTTCGACGACGGAGGGAACGTGCTTCACCAGGCGACGTTCTTCTCCGTCGGCGGCGGGTTCATTGTCCGGGAGGGCGAGGAGGAGGCGGCGCAGCAGGAGCTGGAGGCGTCGAAGAAGGAACTGCCGCTGCCGTTCCGGACCGCTGCCGAGTTGCTGGAGCACTGCCATGCCCAGGGCCTGTCGATCGCGGACATCATGCTGGTCAACGAGTGCGCGTCCCGCTCCGAGGCGGAGATCCGCGAGGGCCTGCTGCACATCTATTCGGTGATGGAGGGCTGCGTGGATACCAGCCTGAAGCGGGAGGGGCTGCTGCCCGGCGGGCTGAAGGTCCGCCGTCGTGCTCCTGACTGGCACGAACGCCTCCTGAAGGAAGGCCGTGACCACGGAGGGAACCACCGGGACCCGAAGTACTGGCAGGAGTGGGTGAACCTGATCGCCCTGGCGGTCAACGAGGAGAACGCCTCGGGCGGGCGTGTGGTGACCGCCCCGACCAACGGCGCCGCCGGGATCATCCCCGCCGTGCTGTACTACGCGCTGCATTTCGCGCCCGGCATGGAGAACGCGACGCAGGAGGACCGCGACGACGTGGTGGTCCGTTTCCTGCTCGCCGCCGGCGCCGTCGGGGTGCTGTACAAGGAGCAGGCGTCGATCTCCGGGGCGGAGGTGGGCTGCCAGGGCGAGGTGGGTTCAGCGTCGTCGATGGCCGCTGCCGGGCTTGCGGAGGTCATGGGCGGCTCGCCGGCGCAGGTGGAGAACGCCGCGGAAATCGCGATGGAGCACAACCTCGGGCTGACCTGTGACCCGATCGGCGGGCTGGTGCAGGTCCCGTGCATCGAGCGGAACGCGATCGCTGCCGCGAAGGCCATCAACGCCGCCAAGATGGCGTTGTGGGGCAACGGCTCGCACCGGGTCTCACTCGACGAGGTCATCGTGACCATGCGCGAGACCGGCAAGGACATGAGCTCGAAATACAAGGAAACCGCGATGGGCGGCCTCGCCGTCAACGTCGTGGCCTGCTGATAAGTACTACGGAAAGAGAACAATGACACTGGCACCAGAAGGCCGGAAAATGCTGCGGATCGAGCAGCGCAACGCGGCCACCCCGGTGGAACGCAAACCGGACTGGATCAAGGCCAAGGTCCAGATGGGCCCGGAATTCGTGGGACTGAAGAACCTGGTCAAAAAAGAAGGCCTGCACACCGTCTGCGAAGAGGCCGGCTGCCCCAACATCTTCGAATGCTGGGAAGACAAGGAAGCCACCTTCCTCATCGGCGGCTCCCAATGCACCCGCCGCTGCGACTTCTGCCAGATCGACACCGGCAAACCCTCCCCCGTCGACCGGTTCGAACCCACCAAGGTGGCCCGCTCCGTCCAGTCGATGCAACTGCGCTACGCCACCGTCACCGGCGTCGCCCGCGACGACCTCGAAGACGAAGGCGTCTGGCTCTACGCCGAAACCGTCCGCAAGATCCACGAACTCAACCCCGGCACCGGCGTCGAACTGCTCATCCCGGACTTCTCCGGCAACCCCGAGCACATCGCCGCGATCTGCGACTCCAAACCCGAAGTCTTCGCCCACAACGTCGAAACCGTCCCCAGGATCTTCAAGCGCATCCGCCCCGCGTTCCGCTACGAACGCTCCCTGGACGTCATCACCCAGGGCCGGAACCTGGGCATGGTCACCAAATCCAACCTGATCCTGGGCATGGGAGAAACCCGCGAAGAAATCTCCGAAGCCCTGGCCGACCTCCACCAGGCAGGCTGCGACCTGATCACCATCACCCAGTACCTCCGCCCGAGTGAGCGGCACCTGCCCGTGGACCGCTGGGTCAAACCCCAGGAATTCGTGGACCTGCAGCACGAAGCCGAAGAGATCGGCTTCGTCGGCGTCATGTCCGGCCCCCTGGTCCGCTCCTCCTACCGCGCCGGCCGGCTCTGGGCCACCGCCATGCGCAAAAAAGGCCGCGACATCCCGGCCGAACTCGCCCACATCGCCGAGGGCATCCAGGACTCCGGAACCACCCGCCAGGAAGCCAGCACCCTGCTCAAGAGGCCGGCCTGAAAACTGCGGGTATAGCGTTATTGCATGACCGAAACCTACAGATACGACGTTGAGGTCCTGCACCTGCTCGTGTCACCGGGTCACGCCTACTTCGGCCGGGCGAGGGACGGCGCGGCTGATGTGCCCACGAGGGACGCCGAACAGGTGGAGATCGTGGCTGGCAAGGGCATCGTCGGGGACAGGTTCTTCGGCAAAGCGGCGCACATGGACGCCGCCGTCACCCTGTTCGCAGTGGAGGCCCTCGAAGCCATGTCGGCGGAACTCGACGCCGGCCCCTTCGATCCGCTGCTGACCCGGCGCAACGTAATCCTCAGGGGCGCGCACCTTGCCCCGCTCCTGGGCCAGGACTTCGCGTTGGAGTCACAGGGCAGTGTGGTCCGGTTCAAAGGCGGGCGGCCGGCCCACCCGTGCGCGTGGATGGACAGGATGCTCGCGCCCGGCGCGCATGCCGCCATGCGCGGGCGTGGCGGCATGCGCTGCCGGGCTCTTTCCGACGGCGTGCTGCACCGCGGGCCTGCCGTGCTGGTCAGTCCGGTGCTGCTGGAGCCCGCGCAGGCGGGGGTTCCGAGCGTGCTTCGGCCCGGCCGGCTGCCGTAGCGCTGTTACAGCCCCGGCGCCTGCCCCAGCGCGGCGCGCCTAAGCCGGACCGGCTGCCGTTACCGCTGCTTGTTCTCGAGGGCGGCCAGGTGCTCGGGGCGGACTGCCGCCGCCCGCTGCTGGTAGTCCGGGTGCTTGCGCAGCCAGAGCTTTACGTACGGGCAGACGGGCACGACGGCGGTCCCGGCTTCCAGGGTGTCGTCCAGTGCGTACTGGACCAGACGGGCAGCAAGGCCCTGCCCGGCGTAGTCCTCGCTGACGGTCGTGTGGTAGAAAATCCGCTCCGCTCCCTTTCCGCCGTCGTACGGCAGGTAGTGCGCCTTCCCGATGACGGCGTCGCCGTCGAGCAGTTCGTAGCGTCGGCGCTCCGGGGCATTCCGGACGGTCAGGGTTGTTTGCTGTTCCAAGGGTCCTCCAAGGTTGATGGTCTGTCAGCCGCGGGGCCGAAGCCTGGCGTTGGGCAATGCCGGGGCAGGCAGTGGCGCGGGAAAGCCTTCCGGAAAAGGCCCGAAGCGGGGGAAGGGTGCGCCGTCCGCGTACGTTTTGCTGGCGGGAGCGTCGGCAGGTTCGGCGCCGATCTCTGCCTGCCAGGCGGCGCGGTAATCGACTACTTCCTCATGGGTACGCCCGACGAAGTTCCACCACATCACGATCTGTTCGCCGAGCGGCTCTCCGCCAAGGATCAGCACCCGGGCCGGCGCCTGTCCGGCCTTCAGCGCAATCCTGGTCCGGCCGGGGCGCAGGTAGTGCAGGTGGTCCACGGCCATAGGTGTCCCGTCGACGGAAACCTCACCCGTGTCGAGCAGGATTCCGTGTTCAAAGGACGGGTCCAGGTCCAGCTCGAGCCGCCCTCCGGCATGCAGCACCGCCTCGGCACCCAGCAGCGGCGGAGTGTAGGTGGTGACGGGCGAGGAGGACCCGGCGAGCGAGCCGAGGAAAACGCGCAACTCGCTGCCGTCTCCCTGCACGGGTTCCGGGGCGTAGTGCTGGAAGGTCGGGGCCATGTTCCGGGTTTCCTCGGGCAGGGCGTACCAAAGCTGGGCGCCGTGGAGGATGCGGGTTTCCGGTGTGGAGAACTCCTGGTGGGAAATCCCCCGCCCGGCGATCATGAGGTTGACTTCCCCGGGGCGGACCGTCGCTGCGTATCCGGCCGAGTCGCGGTGGGCCACGTTGCCGGCAAAGAGCCAGCTCACCGTGGCCAGGCCCGTGTGGGGATGGCGCGGGACTTTCATGCCGCCCGACTCCGGGACGAGGTCCGGGCCGTAGTGGTCCAGGAAGCACCAGGCGCCGATCAGGCTGCGCTGTTTCTGCGGCAGGGTCCGCCGGACGGGCATGGCCCGCGGTCCGCCCAAGGGAACATTCCGCGGGGCCAGGAACTCGATCGCTTCCGCGTGGCCGCCCTCCGTGCAGACGATCTCCTCCGGGAAGGTTTCCAGGTTGCTCATGCCGTCACCCCGATACCGATGCGCTGGGGACAGGGACCCGGTCCTCGGCGGCGTTCGCCGTTTCCCGCCGCGGACGGACCGGGTGGCCACTGAGGATGGAGACCCGATTGAAGGCGTTTGCGCACCCGTTGAGCTGGGAAACCCGGACATTGAGCAGTTCAACGACCGCCCTGCCCAGCCCCGCCGCTTCCGCAGAACCAGCAACCTTCAGGGCCACCCCGTTCAGGGCCTTCCAGCTGCCGGGGTCAGATTTGTCCAGGAAAAACGGGTCGGGCATGGCACTCCTTAACAGGCATCGCGCCGGCCGCCGGCGCCGCAGGACAGAACCGGCACTTCATGCATTTGCATATACTTTATCCGGTTTCACCGCGCCGTCAAACCCCGAAGGCCGGCGCCCGTCCCGGAACGGAAATTTTCGTTGACGCTTCAAATCTATCGAAGGACACTGGGTGGGAGCTGCGACCGCAGTGCGTGTCTCGCCCAAGAGAGGAAGAAGAACACAATGACTGACATCACCATCATCGGAACCGGCAACATGGCCCGCGGACTGGCAACCCGCGCGATCGCGGGCGGCAATAACGTCCAGCTGCTCGCCCACGACGACAAGGCCAAGGCGGACAGCCTTGCGGCGGAACTCGGCGGCTCGGTCACCACGGGCGTGGTGGGCGACGACGTCAGCGGCGACATTGTGATCCCCGCCGTGTACTTTGATCCGGCCAAGGAGGTCGTGGCCAGGTACGGCAGCGCACTGGACGGCAAGATTTACGTGGACATCACGAACCCCGTGGACACGTCCACCTTCGAAGGCCTCAGCGTCCCGGAGGGCAGCTCCGCCGCCGAAGAGCTCCAGAGGGCCACCGGCGCCAAGGTGGTGAAGGCCTTCAACACCACCTTCGCCGGAACACTGGCCGCCGGTGACGTGGCGGGCCAGCAGCTCGACATCCTCATCGCCGGTGACGATGAGGACGCCGTGCGGGCCGTGGCTGACTTCGCCTCGGCAGGCGGCCTCCGGCCAATCGTCGTCGGACCCCAGCGGCGGGCCCACCAGCTCGAACAGGCCGGCTTCCTGCACATACTGCTCTCGGCCAACGACAACCTTCCGGAGTTCCAGTGGAACTCAGCGCTCAAGGTGGTCCCGGCAAGCTAGCACCAGGAACCCGGTCAGCTCTTGGGCAGCCCGGCCGGGTTCAGTTCCGACTTGGCCACGGCCTCGGACGACAGGCCCCAGCGGTCCAGGATCTTGCCGTATGTGCCATCCTCAATCAGGTGGTTCAGGCCGGCCTGGGCAGCTGCGGCAAAGCCGTTGCCCTTCTTGGTGGTGGCGGCGATGCTCGCCTTGAGCGGCCAGCCGCCGGCCACCAGGCCCACCAGCTTCGTCTTCTCATCGGTCGCTGCCTTGTAGGCGGCCGTGGCGTTCGGCCCGAACGTCAGGTCCGCGCGGCCGGACTGCAGGGCAAGGTTCGAGGCGGAATCGTCGTCGTAGTACTGGAACTCGACCGGCTTCAGCCCCTTGGCCTTGTTCTCCTCGTCCCAGCGCAGCAGGATGGCTTCCTGGTTGGTGCCCGAGCCGACGATGATCCGCTTGCCGGCCACGTCCGGGGCGGATTCGACCTTGGTGATGCCGCTGTCGCTCTTGGCGTAGAAGCCCAGCTTGTCGTCCCGGTAGCTGGCGAAGTCGAACTTGAGCTTGCGCTCCTCCGTCACGGTGACGTTGGAGAGGACGGCCTCGTACTTGCCGGACTCAACGCCGAGCGGCCAGTCAGCCCAGGCGGTGGGAACAATTTCCGCTTCCAGTCCCAGCGTCTGGGCCAGGGCGACGGCGATATCCACCTCGTTGCCCACCGGCGTTTTGTTGTCGGTGGCGTAAACAGCCAGCGGCGGGGCGAACGGGCTGACGGCCACGGTCAGCTTCCCGTCCTTCTTGATGGCTTCCGGAACAAGTTCAGCGGCCTTCTTGTCCACGGTAACGGGGAACCGGTCCTGTTCGGGCGTCAGGTTGAAGGTCTTGGAGGCCGGCTTGCCTGCCGATGTGGCGGCGTTGGTGGCCGCCGGCGCGTTCGCCGACGCAGCTGCCCCAGGGTCGGAGCAGGCAGAGAGCGCCAGCAGAGTGGTGGCGGCGAGGGCCAGGCCCACCCCCGGCTTGAGTGCGCCCGAGCGGAACTTGAGAGACTGACGGACCATGGTTGCCCCTTGGAAGTGTCGGAGAGAAAGGTTGTGGCAGCAACTATCCGGCAGCAAAAAAGCGGCGGTCAAAGCGCCGGGAAACCGGAAGATACACGGCGTAACCGCGATTAACACTGCGTTCGAAGGCGTCATTCACCCTGCCGGTCATCCGTGAACGGCGCCTAGCATCGAGTATGAGCGATCAATTCACCACCGAACGTGACAACTACGGCCGGCTCCTGGCAGACCGGGAAGTCTGGCGCCAGGCGGCCACCCTCCCCGCCGCCGGTGAACTCACCGCGCGCTGGCTCGAAGGCACCAGCCAATACCAGCCCGGCACGCTCGCCCCGCGCTTCGATGACGAGACCCTTCCCATTGCCGGCCAGCTGGCCGAGCTCAACCGCAACGGACTGTTCACCAAGGAGTCCCAGCCCGGCCTCGGCCCCGACGCCGGGCACGCGCAGCGCGAGTACGTCACCGGCTTCTGCTCCGCGGCCTCGGCCGGCCGCCTGCTGCGGCTGTCGGCCGAGACGGAACTCATCGCCATCGCCCACGCGCCGGGCGAGGTCAGCCAGGCCTCCGTTCCGGTCACACAGCACGACGGCGAGGTGGTCACCGTTTTGGGAAGCAGCGAAATTCCGGTCGAATCCGAGCAGATCCAGGACTGGGCGCACGAAGCCAACGAAGCCCTTGCCCTCCTGCTGGCCGATTCCTGGTACATCGAACTGCTCGATCCGGTCTGGGGCCGGCAGCAGCGCCTCCTGTCCTCGGTGCTGGAGACGCTTAAGTCCATACCTGAGGGCATTTAGCCCGGTTTTTTGACGTTCCGAGACTCCCGGTGAAGCCATAAGACCGGGAGGATGACCCATTGCGACGCCGGGTGAACGCCTGCGTCGGCAGCCATTGTGGCCGCCGGAGGGGCCTCCGTAATCTCAATCCAACGCTCAGCGCCATCCCCTCCGCTCCATCATGCAAAAGGAAAACATCATGTCTTCTTCAGACCAGAACCCGGGCTCCACCCGGATTGCCGCGGGCCAGCCCAGCGGCCGCAAGCGCCCCAGCGGGCTCAAGATCGGCATCGCCGCCGGCATCCTGGCCGTCCTGGGAGCAGGCGTCGCCGTCGCCACCACCGCCGCCAACAGCTCCGCCCCGAACACCGCCAGCGCGGCCGCCGCCACCAGCCCCGCGGCCGAGCTGAAGCTGGGCTACTTCGGGAACATCACCCACGCCACCGCACTGGTCGGCGTCCAGAAGGGCTTCATCGCCAAGGAGCTCGGCGACACCAAGCTCAGCACGCAGGTGTTCAACGCCGGCCCGGCTGCGATCGAGGCGCTCAACGCCGGCGCGATCGACGCCACCTACATCGGCCCGAACCCGGCCATCAACTCCTTCGTCAAGAGCAAGGGCGAATCCATCAGCATCATCGCCGGCGCAGCGTCCGGCGGCGCGCAGTTGGTGGTGAAGCCGGAAATCAAGACCGCAGCGGATCTGAAGGGCAAGACCCTCGCCTCCCCGCAGCTCGGCGGCACCCAGGACGTGGCGCTGCGCGCCTGGCTCGGCAAGCAGGGCTACAAGACCAACACCGACGGCAGCGGCGACGTTGCCATCAACCCCACTGAGAACGCCCAGACCCTGAAGCTGTTCCAAAACGGCAAGCTCGACGGCGCGTGGTTGCCTGAGCCGTGGGCCTCGCGTTTGGTGCTCCAGGCCGGGGCGAAGGTCCTGGTGGATGAGAAGGACCTGTGGGACGGCTCGCTGACGGGCAAGCCCGGCGAGTTCCCCACCACCATCCTGATCGTGAACAAGAAGTTCGCCGCCGAGCACCCGCAGACCGTCGAAGCCCTGCTCAAGGGCCACGTCGAGGCCGTGAAGTGGCTCAACGACACCCCGGCCACAGAGAAGGCCACGGAAGTGAACGCCGCCCTGAAGGAAGCGGCCGGCAAGGCGCTCTCGCAGGACGTCATTGACCGTTCGCTGAAGAACATCGTGTTCACAGTGGACCCGCTGGCCGGCGCGTTCAAGAAGCTGCTGCAGGACGGCGTTGATGCCGGAACCACCAAGCAGGCCGACATCAGCGGCATCTTCGACCTGACCAAACTGAACGCCGTCACCGGCGAAAAGACCTCTGCCGCAGGACTGGGCAAGGAGTAATCAAGCAGGAGCAAGGCATACAAAAGGATCCGGCGGGAACATTCCCGCCGGATCCTTTGTCTTGCGTTCTGTCAGTGCGCGGCCGAAACCGCCGAATACGTCGGGATCGGATACTCCGCAGAATACTCGGGCACAGCGGCGGGGTCGTCCGCGTTTTTCAGGGTGTAGTGAAAGACCATTCCGTCCGGGCTCTCCTGGCTTCCGACGTATTCGGCGGCAACCCATTCCCCTTCGGCCACTGCTCCGGCCCAGGCGTGGGCCTCCTCCCAGTGGACAGCGGAGGCCATCCGGCCGGGCTGCAGGCTCATGGACACGGCAACCCGCACCGAAGGTTTCCCGGCGGAGGGACGGGGGCAGGTGAAGCCGACGATGTCCACCGAAACTCCAGGGGTGGCCAGGCACGGCCGGCGGGCCATGGTGGTGGCTGCCGCATCCAGGCCGCCGGCACCGATGTCCTGCCGCGCCAGGGCATGAACCTGGCTGCGGAAGGTGTTCAGCTCCGCGCTGCATTGCGTCCGGATTCTGTGAACCAAAGCTGTGATCATGTCCCCCTCGATTCAGGGAGGGCGTTACGCCGCCCCGTCGTGATTATGGACTTACACAACCACCCGGTAACTTGCTTCACAATGCCCGGCGACACCCGCCGTCGTGCAGCGCAACAGTGCTTCATCTTCCGCCGCTGGAAGTAACAAACCGCCGTCCCTAGACGTGCATGCGCGCGACGAAGCGGAACCTGTCCCCCCTGAAAACTGACTCGGTCCACTCCACCGGCCGCCCGTCCGAGGTAATGCCGAGCCGGTGCACCAGCAGCATGGGAGCTCCCATTTCGACGTCGAGGAGCTGCACCTCGGCAGGTCCGGCCAGCTTCGTCTCCACGGTGTCCTCCACCTCGGTGATCGGAATTCCGTAGTCCTCGCGCAGGGCGGCGTACAGGGAACCGCGCTCCGCGACGGCCCGCGCGAGCTCCGGCAGCGGCCCGGCAAGGAAGGCAATCTCATGCGCCAGCGGCTCGCCGTCCACCAGCCTGATCCGCTCCACGCGGTGAATGTCCGTCCCGGGTTCCACCGCCAGTCGACGCGCGGTGGACGGGTCGGCCGGAAGCACGCTCACGTCCACGATCCGGGCCGCAGCCGTGTGCCCCTGGCTCGCGGCGTCGTCGGAAAAGGAGGTGAGCTGGCGGACGTGGGTCACCTTCGGCGGCGCCACATAGGTGCCCCGCCCCTGCGTCCGGTCCAGGCGGCCCTCTGCCACCAGCTCGCCGATGGCCTGCCGGACGGTGGTGCGGGAGGTTCCGTACTGCTCGGCGAGCGCGCGTTCGGTAGGGATCAGCGTTCCGGGCGCCGCGTCCTCGATCAGGGTGAGGATCTGCTCCTTGAGTACGTAGTACTTGGGCAGGGCAGCGGCCGCGGAGGTTTCCATGAATCTGATGGTACCTATTGACACGAAAATTGGTCTAGGCCAAAATAATGGAAATTGGTTTACACCAATTCTGCGAACCCAAACCCATCCCCATCACACTTCCAAGGACCCAAAGATGTCGTTCCTGCAAGACCTGCGCCAGACGCCCCGCCTCGGCCTTCTGGTCGGCGGCACCGCCGCCACCATCGGCATAATCTACGGCTACGACCTGTCGAATATCGCCGGCGCCCTGCTGTTCATCACCAAGGAGTTCCAGCTCTCCACCAGCCAACAGGAGCTGGTGACCACCGCCGTCGTCGTCGGTGAAGTCCTGGGCGCCGTCCTCGGCGGCTGGCTCGCCAACAAGGTGGGCCGCAAGGCCTGCATGGTGGGCGTGGCCGGAGCGTATGCAGCCTTCGCGGTGCTCAGCGCCCTCGCCGCTGATGTGCCCATGCTGCTCGTCGCCCGGCTGCTGCTGGGCCTGACCATCGGCATTTCCGTGGTGGTGGTGCCCGTCTTCGTGGCGGAATCAGCACCGCCAAAGGTGCGCGGAGCCCTGCTCGTGGCGTACCAGGTGGCCACCGTCATCGGCATCATCATTGGCTACCTCGCCGCCTACGTCCTGTCCGCCACTGAAAACTGGCGGCTGATGCTGGGCCTTGCCGCCGTGCCCGCCCTGGCGGTCCTCGCCGTCACCCTCCGCCTCCCCGACACGGCCCGCTGGTACATGATGCGCGGACGCACCGAAGAGGCCCGCCGCACCCTCAGCTCGATCGAACCCGATGCCGACGTCGACGCCGAACTCGCGGACATGCACCGCGCCATCAGCGAAGAGCGCGGCGGCGGCCTGCGCGAGATGCTCCGCTCCCCGTACCTGAAGGCGACCGTGTTCGTCGTCGGGCTGGGCTTCTTCATCCAGATCACCGGCATCAACGCCGTGGTTTATTACAGCCCCCGGATCTTCGAGGCCATGGGCTTCACCGGCAACGCCGCCCTCCTGCTGCTGCCCGCACTGGTCCAGGCCGCTTCGCTGGTGGCGGTATTCGTCTCGCTGTCCCTGGTGGACCGGGTAGGCCGGCGCCCCATCCTGCTCGGCGGCATCGGCATGATGATCGCGGCCAACGCCATCCTGGTGGGCGTCTTCATGGCCGGACGCGACTTCGGCGGAATCCTGACCGTGGTCGGCTTCTTCGGGGTCCTGCTGTTCACCGTCGGCTTCACCTTCGGCTTCGGGGCGCTGGTCTGGGTCTACGCCGGCGAGTCGTTCCCCGCCCGGCTGCGGTCCCTGGGCGCCAGCGCCATGCTGACTTCGGACCTCGTGGCCAACGTGATCGTGGCAGCCTTCTTCCTGACCATGCTGCAGCGGCTGGGCGGCGCCGGGACGTTCGCGGTGTTCGGTGCGCTGGCCATCGCCGGCTTCGTCTTCGTCCACCGCCTGGCCCCCGAAACCAAGGGCCGGAACCTCGAGGAAATCCGCCACTACTGGGAAAACGGCGCCCGCTGGCCGGAAGCCACCGGCAATTCCAGCAGCAGCGGCAGCACGCCGGCGGCCAAGTGATGCCGCACGTTCCCGGCCGTGTTCTGGGTTTGGATATCGGCGGCTCCAAGACCCACGCGATCCTGGCCGAAGCTGTGATGGACACTGTTGTTAAGGACGACGGCGGCACAACAGTTGCGCGGCAGCTCGCCGAATGCACGGTGGGCAGCGCCAACATCGCCTCCGTCGGCGAACACGAAGCCGCCGCGGCACTCGACGACCTGGCAACCCGGCTTGGCATCGGGGAGCCTGCCGACCACGGAATCCAGGCCGTTTTTGCCGGCGCCGCGGGAGCGGACACGCCGGCGGCCCGGGAACGGCTGACCGCCCTGCTCTCCCGCCGGTTCCCCGGAGCCCGGATCCACGTGGACCATGACACCCGGATCATCCTCGTGGCCGGAGGCCTCACGGCGGGCACCGTCCTCATTTCCGGCACCGGCTCCGCTGCCTGGGCGAAGGCCAGTGACGGCCGGGAAGCCCGCGCCGGCGGCTGGGGCTACCTGCTCGGCGACGAAGGCAGCGGCTACGCCGTCGCCCGCAGCGCGGTCCGCAATGCCCTCGAGGAGTCCGACCAGGGCCTGCCCGCCGGACCACTGACCGCCCAACTGCTGTCGCAGACCGGAGCCACGCAACCCTCAGACCTGCTGGACCTGTTCTACAGCAGGCCGGAGCGCCGGTACTGGGCCGGACTGGCCGGAACCGTGTTTGCCCTGGCCGCCTCCGACGCTGCGAGCGCAGCCATCGCCGACGACGCCGCCCGCCGCCTCGCCGGCCTGGCCCTGACGGTGAACCGGCGGCTGGGCACCCTCTCGGAAGGCGCACCGGTCCTGCTGGCCGGCGGAATGCTGGTGAACCAGCCCTCGCTTGCCGCCCGCGTGCGGGAACTGCTGGCAGCCAACGGCCTCACCGATATCCGGGTGCTGGACCGCGCCCCGGCCTGGGGTGCCGTGGAGCTCGCCCGCCAGCTGACGGGCGAGCCACTCCGCCCAGTCCCCAAAGTCCCCGCCTGATCCCCCTTCACTCAGTACACCCCCGCCTGACCCCATTCAAGGAGACCCATGACCGCCCTCCACACCACGACCGTGAACAGCAACACCACCGCCGCCACGCCCCCGCCCGTCGCCCCGGTCCCCGGCTCTTCTGTACCCGGAGCCCTGATGGCCGCCGAAATCCTGGAACAGCCGGAGGCGCTGGCCCGGCTGCTCGAGCACGGCCGCCCGGACATCGCCCGGCTGGCCGGCATCCTCCGCGACGCGGACATCCGGTACGTCCTCCTGGCGGCGCGCGGCACCAGCGACCACGCCGCCCTGTACGCGAAGTACCTCATCGAGACGGTGCTGGGGCTGCCGGCCGGGCTGGCGTCGCCGTCGAGCCTCACCGTGTACGGTGCCGAACCGAAGATGGACGGGGTGCTGTGGCTGGCGGTCAGCCAGTCCGGCGGCTCGCCGGACCTGGTAGACTCCACGGCCGCGGCCGCCCGTGGCGGCGCCCTGACCGTCGCCGTTACGAATGCCCCGTCCTCGCCGCTGGCTGCTGCCTCCCGGCACCACCTCGACATCCTGGCCGGACCGGAGCGCGCCGTGGCCGCCACCAAGAGCTACACGTCGCAGCTGCTGGCACTTTGGCTGCTCATCGACGCGTGGGCGGGAGGGAACGGCGCGGAAGCGGCGGACCTGCCGCGTCATGCGGCGGATGTGCTGGCCCGGCCGGAGATACTGGAGGTGGCAGACCGCTACAGGTTCGTGAACCACATCATCACGACGGGCCGCGGCTTCTCCTACCCCACCGCACGGGAGGCGGCACTGAAACTGATGGAAACGTCCTACCTGGCCGCGCACGCCTTCTCCGGGGCGGACCTGCTGCATGGGCCGTTCGCGATGATCGACGCCGACCGGCCGGTCATCGCCGTCGCCTCGCCTGGCGCCGGCGGCCGCGCCCTGCACCCTGTGCTGGACCGCCTGGCCGAACGCGGCGCCGACGTCTGCCTGGTGGGAGACGCCGGTGCCGCCCGCCCGGGGAACCACGTGGTGCCGTTGCCCGCTGTCCACGAGCAGCTCGCGCCGGTCCTGGAAATCATGCCCCTGCAGCGTCTGGCACATGCCATGGCGTCAGCCCGCCGCCGGGACCCTGATGCGCCGCGCGGCCTGCGCAAGATCACGGAAACCTGGTGAGTCCGACGCTTATTTCTGCTTCCCGGGTCATCCTGCCGGACACCGTGCTGGAGCCCGGCTGGGTGGAGACCGACGGCGGCCGGATCACCGCCGTCGGCCCGGGCCTGCCGGACCGGGAGCCCGACACAGACTTCCCGGATGCCACCCTCGCGCCCGGCTTCGTGGACGCCCACATCCACGGCGGCGGCGGTTTCAGCTTCAATGACGCTGATCCCGCTGCCGCCGCGGTCCGGATCGCCGCGGTGCACCGCTCGCACGGCACCACCACGCTGATGGCCAGCCTGGTGACCGCCCCGCTCGCGGAGCTTGAAAAGGCGGTGGCCGCTTTGGCGTCCCTGGTGGAGCAGGGCGTCCTGGCCGGGATCCATCTGGAGGGCCCCTGGCTCAGCCCCGAGCACCGGGGCGCCCACGCGGAGGAACTGCTGCTCGCGCCGGAACCGGCCGCCGTCGACCGCCTGATGCTGGCCGGCCGGGACACCGTCAGGATGGTCACGATCGCGCCGGAACTGGAAGGTGGCCTGGCCGCCATCCGGCAGATCACCGGCTACGGTGCCGTCGCAGCGATCGGCCACACGGGCGCCGGCTACGGCCTTGCCCGGCAGGCGATCACCGCGGGAGCCACCGCCGGCACGCACGTGTTCAACGCGATGCGGCCGCTGCACCACCGGGAACCCGGCCCTGCCCTGGCCCTGCTGGAGGATCCCGCGGTGTTTGCCGAGGTGATCGCCGACGGCGTCCACCTCCACCCGTCGCTGGTCCGCTTCATTGCCGCCAGCCCGGCGAGGGCGGTGTTCGTCACCGATGCCATGGCGGCGGCCTGCGCCCAGGAAGGTACGTACCAGCTGGGCGGGCTGGACGTCCGGGTGTCCGACGGCGAGGCACGCCTCGTCAGCGACGGCACCATCGCCGGCAGCATCCTCACGCTGGATGCTGCGGTACGGCACGCCGTCCGGGAGGCCGGCATCCCGGTCGCCGACGCCGTCCGAGCGGCGAGCCAAAACCCGGCGGACATGCTGGGGCTCTCCGGCGTCGGCCGGATTGAGGCCGGGCTTATGGCGGACCTGGTGGTGCTCGACCCGGAGCTCGAGGTGGCCGCCGTGATGAAGGACGGCCGCTGGTTGAGCCCGTCGAAACGGTAGCCTTGGGGCAGGAGGGCATCATGGCGGTCAGGAGTGCAGGCCTCCTGCTGTATCGGCTGAACAGCGGGGCGGAAGTGGAAGTGTGGATCGCCCACATGGGCGGCCCCTTCTGGGAGCGCAAGGACCAGCACGCCTGGTCCATTCCCAAGGGCGAGTACCTTGAAGAAGAGGATCCGCTGGCGGCGGCGCAGCGTGAGTTTGCCGAGGAAATGGGAGTCCCGGCACCTTCCGCGGACTACCTGCTGCTGGGCACCTTCCGGCAGCCCTCGGGCAAGCTCATCACCGCATTCACGGCCGAATCCGCCTTCGCACCCGAGAAAATCCTGAGCAACACCTTTCCGCTGGAGTGGCCCAAGGGGTCCGGAACCATCCAGGAGTTCCCCGAGATCGACCGCGCCGAGTGGATCAGCGAATCCGAAGCCCGCCGCAAGCTGGTCAAGGGCCAGCTTCCGATCCTCGACGCCCTGCTCGAGCACCTCGCGGCACAGGACGGAGAATGACGCCGTGCGTGGGGCATTCGTCCATCAGTCCACCGTGGAGATGGAGGCCGACGGCGACCTTGACGCCTTGGGTGCCGCAGTGACCCTTGAGCTGTGCGGAAGCTGGGACCACCCGCCGCCCTGCCCGCTCGCGCCGCATCACACCCGGCACGAGCGGAACGGGGACACGGTCAGCCTGCGGATCATCTTCGCAACAGAACCGGCGAATGAAGCCGTTGTCCGGAGCCGCATCGACAGCGCCCTCCGCCAAGGAAGCCTCACCGGCCCGGACGGCCGTACCAGCCGCTGGACGTTCCTGAGCAGCGGCGCCGGCGAACTCGACCCGTCCGAGGCCGCGCACGCCCGGCGCCTCACGGACTCCTAAAAGTGCCCGGAGCAGCCTGAGCCAGCTGGCCTATTCTGACCGCCCGAGGACCGTCCGGTAGATCCCGGTATGGTCCAACTCGCCGTCGCCCGCATCGATCATGAGCTCAAAGGCGCCGCGCACGCTGGCGGAGAGGGGCAGCTTCAGGCCTCTGTCCTTTGCGATCTCGGCGATGAAGTTCAGGTCCTTCAGCTGGTTTTTCGCAGAGCCGCCCCCTTCGAAGTCCCCGTCGATCCAGCGCTGGCCCTTCTGCCGGAGCACCTCCGAATTCGCCAGCCCGCCGGCCAGGATGGACTGCACCTTCCCGGGGTCGAGCCCGCTGGCAGTCGCCACCGCCATCGCTTCGGCCAGGGCCGTGACGGTTGCGGAGACGACGATCTGGTTGCACGCCTTGACCGTGGACCCCGCGCCGGTTTCACCGAACCGGACCACGGTGGAACTGTAGAGCCCGAAGAGCGGCAGGAGGCGCTTCACAACGTCGGCGGGTCCTCCCACCATGGTGCTCAGCCGGCCTTCCTCGGCACCGATGGTCCCGCCACTGAGCGGCGCGTCCACCACCGTGACCCCGTGCCGGCGGCGGCAGTCCTCGGCGAACTCGGCAACAGCCACGGGGGAAACCGTTCCGTGAACCACCAGCACCGGTTCCTCGATACCGGCCGCCCGCCACCCGGACAGCAGCCCGTGCTCGCCGGACAGAAGGGCTGCGACCTGGGGCAGATCCGGCAGGACGGTCAGGACAACCTCAGCGGCGGCCTCGGCCGGGGTGGCAGCTACCTGTCCCCCTTCGATGGCCCTGGCCTTTTCCGCGGTGCGGTTCCAGAGCTTGAGGGGAACGCCGCCGGCAAGGATGTTCCTGGCGATCGGGGCACCCATGGGTCCTGTGCCCAGCAGGGCAACGGACGTGGGTGCGCCCGGGATGGGGTTCTGTGTGTCTGTCACTGTGCTCATGTTCCTTTGAAGGGCAGTCCGTTAGAAGGGAATGAGTCCGGCCATGGCGGGCAGGAAGGTACTGAACCACGGAACGGCGGCCAGCACCAGCAGCCCGATGAACACGGCGATGAGGTACGGCCAGAAATGCTTCAGGCTCTTTTCCACGGTCTCGAGGCCGGTTGCGCAGGCGACGTAGAAGCCGACGCCGGCGGGCGGGGCGAAGGAGCCGATGCCCATGGAGATGATGAGCACCATGGCGTACTGCACCGGGTTGACACCGAATTCCGTGGCGATGGGCAGGAGCAGGGGCGCGAAGATCAGGACGGCGGGCAGGCCCTCCAGCAGCTGCCCCATGATGATCAGCAGCACCACGGTGAAAAGCATGAAGAGGATGGGTGAGTCGCCCAGGCCGGACATGAGGTCGTGGATCTGCTGGGACACACCGGCGAGGGCAAGCGTCTGGGCCAGCGGCGACGCGGCAGCGATGATGAACAGAACCATGCCCGCCGTCGTCGTCGTTTCCCGCAGCGTATCGCCCAGCAGCCGCTTGCTGCCGCGCCGGTAGGCCGCGGCAAGAACAAAGGCATAGGCGACGGCGACCGAGGACACCTCGGTGGGGGTGGCGAACCCGCTCAGGATGCCAACCACCATGCCCACCGGAAGCAGCAGCGTGGGGATGGCGAAGAACGTGGCGGAGCCGCGCGCACGCCAGGTGGCCTTGGGGCTGGAGACGCCACCCTGCTTCTTGGCGCGGAGGAAGACGAGCGCCATGACCACAAGGGCCAGGAAGGCAGCCGGAACGAAGCCGGCGAGGAACAGCGTGGTGGTGGAAATGGTGGTGATGGAGCCCATGATGAGCAGGACGATGCTCGGCGGGATGGTCTCACCCATGATGGCCGAGGCGGACAGTACCGCCACCACCTCGCCGCGGGGGTACTTTCGTTCCTCGAGCATGCCGCGCATGGTGGTGCCCACGGCGGCGACGTCCGCAACCTTGGACCCGGAGATGCCGGAGAAGATGTACATGGTCACGACGACCACCTGAAGCAGGCCGCCCCGCAGGTGCCCGATGAGGGCGTCCACCAGCTTGGCGAGCGGCAGGGTCAGGCCGGCGGAGTTCATGACGGTTCCGGCGAGGATGAAGAACGGGATGGCCAGCAACACGAAGCCCTTGGCCCCCGAGGCCATGCCGATCGGGATGGCGCTGACCTCGGAGATCCCGCCCAGGTACAGATAGATCCCGGAAGCCAGGGCGAGGACGAACGCGATGGGCAGGCCAAGGAACAGCAGGGCGAACAGGGCAACCAGGACCACGCCGAGGAGGACGTTGGGCGAGGCGTAGTAGAACAATGGCTGGGACAGGACAACGGCGGCGGCCAGGGCGGCGGTGATTCCCGCGCCGACCAGGACGGCGCGGCGCGGCTGCCGCCAGAGCTTCAGCACAGCAAACCAGGCGATAAGCACCATACCGACTGAGAAGGGCAGCGAGACCCAGAACACCGGCAGCTGCAGGATGGGCGTCTTTTCCTCGAGCTGCTGGACGAGGGTTGGAACGAAGAGCGCAAAGGCACCCGCACTCATGACGAAGACGAGGCAGTCGACGAGGGCCGCCAGGTAGGGCTTCCAGCTGGCCGGAAGCCGCATGATCAGGGCCTGGACGGCCATGTGCGCACCCTTGGGATAGGCGATCGCACCGCCGATGAAGGCGATGGTCAGGAGCGCTATTTCAGAGACTTCCTGGGTCCACAGCACAGAATCGCCCGTGACCACCCTGACCATGATGTTCAGCAGGATAACCACGAGCTCGGCGAGGATTGCCGCGCCCACTGTCCATTCCAGGGCCTTGTCCAGCCAGATGGCACCGCTCCAGCGCGGTGCGACGTGCCCGTGGTGGAGGATCTCTTCCGCGTCAGACGGGAGCACCTCTTCGAGGTCCTTGGGGGCGAGTGTATGTTCCATGTTCTTCCAGACTGTCAACGTTGAGAGCGGGATGCTGAGTTCGGGATGCGGGGCTGAGGGCCGGGGCGTCGGAGTGCGCCCCGGCCCTCAAAGGGTCTTACTTGGCGGCGGCAATCGCCTGATCGAAGAATTCCTTGCCGATCAGCTTCGAGAAGTCCGGGTAGAGGCTCTTGGAGACGGCCTTGAACTGCTCAATGCCGGCGGCGGTGGGCTCGTTGGCCTTCATGCCCTTGGCGGTAAGTTCGGCCAACTGCTTTTCCGACTGCTCGGCGTCGTATTCGGTCTTGAAGGTGGCCGTCTCGGCCGAGGCGTCCGTCAGGATCTTCTTCTGGTCCTCGTTGAGCGAATCCCACTTCTTCGAGGACAGGGCCAGGACCCAGGCGTCGTTGATGTGGTGCGTCAGCGAGACGTACTTCTGGACCTCGGAGAACTTGTTGGTCCATGGCACCTCGATCGGGTTTTCCTGTCCGTCGATGGTTCCGGTCTGCAGGCCGGTGAACACCTCGGAGAAGGCCATGGTGGTGGGGCTGGCGCCCAGCTTGCCGAAGAAGTCGGTCCACAGCGGGTTGCCGGGAACGCGAATCTTCAGGCCCTTGAGGTCAGAGGGCTGCTCGATGGGCCGTTCGGAGTTGGTGATCTGGCGGCCGGTCCTGGTGAGGAAGGACAGCGCGACCGTGTTCTTCTCCTTGAGCTTTTCCTTCAGCACGTCGCCGGGCTTTCCTGCCAGGAACGCTGCCTCTTCCTTCGTGTCATCAAAGAGGTAGGGGATGCTGATGGCGTTCATTTCGGGGACCACCGAGGCGTACACCGACGTGGACAGGATCAGCGCGTCCAGGGACCCGCCCTGCAGCCTGGTGACGGCGGCGTTCTGGTCCCCGCTGAAGCTCGTTCCGTTGGGCACCACGGTGACAACCACGGAGCCGTTGGAGGTCTTCTTCACCTGGTCGGCGAAGTGCTGGGCGGAGACGCCCACCGAGGAGGTCAGCGGGTCCGGGATGGACAGCTGGATCTTGGCCACCGGTGCGCCGGCGCCCGGGGCTCCGGAAGCGCATCCGGCGAGGAGCGTGGCGGCGAGGGTGGTGGCCAGCACTCCGGTGAGGGCGCGGGTCTTGGTGTTCATGTGATGCCTTTCTTCATTGGAAGGAGTCTTGTGAATTGCTTGGTGAATTAGGCGCTCAGGGCGGCTTCGGCGACGAGCGCTTCCGTTTCGCGGCGCAGCTCAAGGGCCTGGGACAGGGATTCGTCCATGATGACGTCCTCCCACCGGACGGTGGCGCCCTTGGCGATGTCGGCACGCAGCTCGACGTGGTGGGCCAGGGCTACCGGCAGGGCGCCAATCTCCACCGAGTGCTTGGCCGAGACGAGCTTGCCCCACACGGTAAAGCCGCCCTCGCCGTCGAGGAATTCGCCGGCCTTCAGGTCCTTCTTGGCGGTGGCAACGACGTCGCCGAAGAAGCCAACGGGCGAGCCGGTGGCGATGCCGCGAAGGGCTGCATTGGCGATGGACATGTTCAGTTCGAGGCCCACGTAGTGGTACGGGCGGTACAGCGCTGCGTACTGGCCGGTGGGGTCCGGGTGCCACGGGTACTCGTTGAAGCAGCCGGAGACGTAGCCGTTCGTGGCCTTCACGACGACGAACACGCCTTCCTGGGTGTTGTGGCTGATCCAGCTGCCATCGCGGTTGACGCTGGACATGACGTCGACGCTGCCCTCATGGGCCAGGGCTCCCCCGACGTCGGCCGGGCGGCAGATGGTCGCGATCTCTTCGACGTCACCCGGGGTGAAGCTCAGGCCGTTGTCCGACGGCGTAAGGCCGGCACCGTTGGCGACGGCTGCCATTTCGATGGAGGCCTTGGTGCCGTCACGGAAGGAGGTGTGCATGTACGGGTTGAGCTGGCCGGAGTCGGTGAGCTCCTTGGAGAACTCCCAGTTTTCCCACACGTTGTCCGGGTTCATCTCGTGGTAGTGCTCGAGGTACTTGGCGCCCTTGCCCGCACACACCACGTCGAAGCCGCTGGTCCGGGCCCAGTCCACCAGTTCCATGATGAGCGCGGGCTGGTCGCCGTACGCCATCGAATAGACGACGCCGGCCTCCTCCGCGCGCTTGGCGAGGGCCGGGCCGGCCAGGGCGTCGGCCTCGACCGTGACCATGATGATGTGCTTCTTCGTTTCGATCGCCCGCAGCGCGTGCTTCACGCCGACGATCGGGTTGCCGGTGGCTTCGACGATCACATCGATGTCGACGTCGAACAGCTCGTCCGCGTTGGCCACGATGGTGGTGGAGCGGTTCTTCAGGGCGGTGGCGATGTCAGGGGCGATCTGGTCTTTCGGCCATCCCACCAGCTCGAAGGCGCCTTCTGCCCGCTTCACATTGATGTCGGCGATGGCAACAACATGGATGCCCGGGATGTTGTTTGCCTGAGCCAGGTACATGGTTCCGTACCGGCCGGCGCCGATGAGGCCTACGCGGATGGGGCGGCCCTGGTTCTCGCGGTCGCTAAGAAGCTTGTGAAGGTTCATGGGGAAGCTCTCTGATTGATATCTGATCGAAGAGGGGTGGCTGTCCACCCTGGGATGGAGCAAACTCTTCGTCGCAGTTTCTGTGATCTGGGTAACCGAGTGGAACCGGTTCCACTTTTGTACCAGTCAGTGTTAAGCTGTGTCAACAGATGTCGGTAAACCCCACCGGCCACGAGGAGGAGCATTGAAGAAGGCGCCCACTATCCGCGATGTGGCGGCAGCGGCGGGAGTCTCGGTGTCCGTGGTGTCGCGGGTACTGAACCCCGATTCCGGACCCGTAGCGCCGGCGAAGCGCGAACAGGTCCTGAGTGTCATCAATGAACTCGGGTACCGGCCCCGGGCCGCGGCGCGCGAACTCAGTGCGGGCCACGCCCTCACCGTCGGCCTGGTGGTCACGGACCTCGCCAACCCGTTTTTCGCCCAATTGGCGGACCGCGTGGTGTGGGAGGCCCGCAGCCACGGGGTGCAGGTGGTGGTGATGACCACCCAGGAGGACCCGCACCTTGAGGCCGAATCCCTGGACACGCTGCTGGACCGTTCGGTGGGTGGCGTCATTGCCACGCCAACGGGCGGAAACGTCGAAAAATGGGACCGCCTGCGGGACCTTGGGGTCAACGTGGTTTTCGTCGACCGCGCCATTGCCGATCTCAGCGACGTCGACGTCGTAAGCATCGAAAACTCCGACTCGGCCCGGCGCGCAACCGACCACCTCATCGCCCTCGGCCACGAGCGGATCGCCCTCATTACCGGACCAGCCAGCACCTCCACCGGGCGTTCGCGGATCGGCGGCTACCGGGCTGCCCTCGAAAGCGCATCGATAAGCCTCGATCCCATGCTGGTCCGGGATGTTCCCTTCCGCGGCGATGGCGGGGGCGACGCCGTGGGGTCCCTCCTTGCGCTCCCCGACGCCCCCACCGGACTGATCGTGGCAAACACCGCCCAGGTGCAAAGCTCGGTCCGGCGCCTCGTTCAAATGGGTGTGCGGATCCCCGACGACCTCTCGGTTATCGTCTTTGACGACAATCCGTGGACCGAACTGACAAGCCCCCCGCTCAGCGTGATCCGGCAACCGATCGGCATGCTCGCGGTGCATTCGCTTGAGCTTGTCCTCGGACGGATGCAGGGTCGGCTCCCCGCCGGCGCCAGAACCATCGAAGTGCAGGCGGACTTCGTGCCGCGCAGCAGCTGCGCCGCACCGGTCCGCTCCATAGCCAGCAAGTCCGTAACCCGCTAAGAAAAGGAAAAACCATGACCGTAGTTGTCACCGCCATGTTCACGCCCAAGGAAGGCGCCTTCGATGACGTCGTCGCCGCCCTCAACCCTGCCATCGCAGAGGTGCACGAGGAGCCGGGCTGCATTCTGTACGCCATCCACGAGGCACCGAACGGCCAGATCGTCATGATCGAGAAATGGGAAAGTGCCGAACTCCTCGATGCCCACGGCGCCGGCGACCCCGTCAAGCGCCTGAACGCCTCGCTTGAAGGGCTCCTGGCGGAGCCGGTGGAAGTGACACGGCTGGCCGCCATCCCCGCGGGCACCAGCACGCAGGGCGCGCTCTAGCCTGTAGAACAGCACCAAAGAACGACGGCGCCCCTCGCCTGCGCGGGCGGGGGCGCCGTTTGCGTACGGCCAGGCAATCCAGGCAGCTCAGGCAGGCGGCGCCGTCGAGCCTCTGACCACCAGCTCCGGGTCCACGAGCTTGGTCCGGACCGGCAGTCCCGGATCCTTCATGCGCTCCAGCAGGGAATTCGCGGCCCCGACGCCCACCTCGGCGTTGCGGCCGTCGATGGTGGTCAGGCGGAGCAGGTTCGCCGACGCCAGCGGCGAGTTGTCATAACCGATCAGGGAGAGATCCTCCGGGATGCGGCGCCCCCGGTCCCGCGCTGCTGCCGCCACACCCATCGCCATTACATCATTGACCGCAAAAATCGCCGTCAGTGCGGGATTTTCATCAAGCAGCTTCAGCCCGCCGGCGTAGCCGTCCGGCTCCATCGTCTCCCCGTGGCCCTGGACGGTGTGCGGCCGCAGCCCGCGTTCGCGCATCGCAGCCTCGTGTCCCTGCGTCCGGAGCCGGGCGGCGCCGCCGCCGCCCGTTACATGCCCGATTTCCGTGTGCCCCAGCCCGATCAGGTGCTCGGTGGCGAGCCGGCCGCCGGCCTCGTCGTCGTTGGCAACAATGTCCGCCCCGGGAACAACGACGTCGCGGTTACCCGCCACCACCGCGGGAACATCGACTGCGGCAAACATCTCTTCCGTGGGCTCGGTCGCGATCACAATGCCATCCACCCGCAGCGACAACAACCCGTCCACCGGCGTCCGGTCCAGGTGGGCATTGAACGACGGGTCGGCGACGGCCACCCGGAAGCCGAGGGGGGCCAGTTCGTCGTGCAGCCCGCCCAGCAAGCCGACGAACCAGGGATTCCGGAAGTCGTCCAGAACGACGCCGATGGTCCGGGAACGGTTTCCGGCCAGGGTGGCCGCTGCGCGGCTGGGCCGGTAGTTCAGCCGCTGGATGGCCTCCTCGACGGCGGCCCGGCGGGCGGCGGAGACGCCGGGGGCACCGCGCAGGACCAACGAGACCAGGGATTTCGAGACCCCGGCCGCGGAGGCGACGTCGTAAATGTTCGGGCGTTTGCCGGTCTCCTGGGTCACCCTGCCATTGTGACCCATGTTCCCCGCATTTTGGGATATTGACAGGACAAAGTTGGACCCTTATCGTTTTTATGGAGCGCTCCATTTAGCATTCCCATTCACAGCGGCCGAGTCCCGCAAAGCCCGTTTCAAAGGAGAAAACCAGTGCCCAAAGATATCGGCGTAGCCGTCATCGGGGCGGGCATGGCCGGCAAGGCCCACGCCGCCGCCTTCCGTACCGCCTCCGCCCTCTACAACCCCGTCCTGCCACCGGTACGGCTGGTCTCCATCGGAGACGTGAACCCTGAATTCGGTTCACTCGCTGCGCGGCGCTTCGGCTACGAGCGCAACGACACCTCGTGGCAGGCCATCGCGGAGGCCGATGACATCGACGTGGTCAGCGTCGTCATCGCCAACTCGCTGCACCGGGAAGTGGTGGAGGGCCTCCTGGCCGCCGGCAAGCACGTGCTGTGCGAGAAGCCGCTGAGCGACACCCTGGAGGACGCCCGCGCTATGGCAGACGCCGCCCGCAGCGCCTCCTCCATCGCCCGGATCGGTTTCACCTTCCGCCGCACCCCGGGCATCGCCTACATCCGCGACCTCATCCGGAACGGAACCCTGGGCAGGGTGCTGCACTTCAGCGGCCGCTACTGGACGGACTACGGCTTCAGCCCCGAGGCTCCCATGAGCTGGCGCTACAAGGGCGGCCCGGGATCTGGTGCACTGGCCGACGTCGGAAGCCACCTCGCATACGTCTCCGAGTTCCTCTGCGGCGACATCAGGTCCATCAGCGGCGGCCGGCTCAGCACCGCGATCGACAAGCGGCCCCTGCCGCTGGGCGCCGTCATCGGACACGACCACGCCGCCGTCAGCGACACCTACGAGGCCGTGGAGAACGACGACTACGCAGCGTTCTCCGCCGAGTTCGAAAACGGCGCAGGCAGCTTCGAAGTGTCCCGCGTCGCCGCCGGGCACGCGAACAGCCTCAACTTCGAGGTCTTCTGCGAGAACGGCTCCGCCAAGTTCGACCAGCGCCGCCCCGGTGAGGTCCAGCTGTTCCTCAATGACGGCTCCGGCCACGAGAGCGGCTACCGCCAGGTCATCCTCGGCCCGGGCCACCCCTACATCGCCGGCGGCCTTGCCATGGACGCCCCCGAGGTCGGCTTCGGCCAGAACGACGCCTTCGCCTACCAGTCGCGCGCGTTCCTCGAGGAGGTCGCCGGCCTCAGCGAGGCGGAATCCCTGCCCCGCTGCGCCTCCTTCGACGAAGGCGTCCGCAACATGGAACTGCTCGCCGCCGTCACCGAATCAGCCCTGAACAACGGAAAGAAGATCACGCTATGAAGCTTGGCGTCTACAACGCGATCCTGCACGACCGCCCGCTTCCGGAGGCCCTGAAGGTCATCGCCGACCTGGGCCTGACCGGCATCGAGATCAACTCCGGCGGGTTTCTGCCCGCGGTGCACGTTCCCACCTTCGACGACATCCTCGACAGCGATGCCGCCCGCGACGACTACCTGGCCATCTTCGAGGGCACCGGCGTCTCCATTTCAGGCCTGAACTGCAACGGCAACCCGCTGCACCCCAACCGCCTGATCGGCGACAAGCACGCCGAGGACATCCGCCGCTCCATCCGCCTGGCCCACCGCCTCGGACAGAACCGCGTCGTCACCATGTCCGGCCTGCCCGGCGGGGAACCCGGCGCCACCGTGCCGAACTGGATCGTCAACGCCTGGAACTCCGCAGCCCTGGACGTCCTGGACTACCAGTGGGACGTCGCCGCGAAGTTCTGGAAGGAAACCGACCGGCTCGCCGCCGGCCACGGCGTCAAGGTTGCCCTGGAACTGCACCCGCAGAACCTCGTCTTCAACCCCGCCGACGTCCACAAGCTTGTCGAACTCACGGGAGCCACCCACGTCGGCGTGGAACTGGACGCCTCGCACCTGTTCTGGCAGCAAATGGACCCGGTCGCCGTCGTCCGCGAACTGGGGCCGCTGGTCTTCCACGCCGCCGCCAAGGACGTGCGCGTCAACAAGGACACCGCCGCGATCTACGGCGTCCTCGACAACCGCTTCCGCCGGCTCTCCCCTGAGGAAAACCGCACCAACCTCGGCGGCGACGAATGGGCCAACGAGTGGCCCAAGCCCGCCGCCTGGGACTTCGTCGCCCTCGGCAAAGGCCACGACACCGCCTACTGGACCGAATTCCTGCGCGCCCTCCATGAAGTGGACCCCGGCATGCTCGTCAACATCGAGCACGAAGACGTCGAACTCGGCCGCATCGAAGGCCTCGAAGTCGCCGCTAAAGTCCTCAAGGACGCCGACGCCGCCCTCAGCGCCTCACTCGTCAGCCCCTAACCCCAGAGCGCCAACAGACAGGCGCAGGAAGCCTGCCCGCACCAGCCGGCAGGCTTCCGGCGTTGTCCTGGGCCGCCCTGCCCGCGGGTATCGTAGTTGTGACTTTGTGATGTAGATCAAACGCGCCGGACGCTCCGCGGGCGGAGAGAAGGGTGGGCTCAATGCTGGAGATCCCGATTGCCGGGAAGACCGGTGGCAGCGATGAGTCCCTGGAAGATGTGGCCTACCGGGTGATCGCCGACAGGGTCATCATGCTGGGCATCCGCCCCAACGCCTCGATCAACGAAACCCAGCTGTCGAAAGAAATGCAGATGGGCCGCACACCGATCCGGGCAGCCTTGAAGCGACTCGAAAATGACCACCTGGTGGTCTCGCACGCCCGCAAGGGCACATTCGCCGCGCCAGTCGACCTTGCCGACCTTGAGGAGATCGCCGAGGTGCGGCGGGCGCTGGAGCCTGTGGCGGCGGGAATGGCAGCGGGCAAGGCACGTGCGGACGCCCGTCAGACTTTTGGGAAATATTCAGAGGTGATCCGCGCCTTGGAGGCGGCCACGGTGGACCAAAGCGACCTCATGCGGCTGGACCTGGCCGTCCACCAACTGATTTACCGGGCAGCCGGAAACGGGCATATGGAGGAAATCCTCATCCGCTACGCCAACCTGTGGACCAGGATCCAGGGCGTGATGCTGGAGCGGCGACCGCTGATCCTGGAGCACATCCTGGAGCTGGACGACGTCATCCAGGCGATCCTGGCCAAGGACGAAGCGAAGGCCTCGAAACTGATGGCGGACCACGTCAGCGGATTCAGCACCTACATCAGCTCCACGTAATTTACGTTTTTCTATTGACCTGTGACGGGACCCACACTACTGTCCTGATATATCAAGTGTTGCTGATCTGTCGACGATAGATCCGGCACGAGATGTGGCCCAGCCCAATCGGCCTGCCCGTAGCATCGGCGCTACTTCCCGCAGGAAGCGGCTGGGCTCATTCCCCCACCCAGGTGAGAAGGATTCATGAACATACATGTCGCCATTGACGAAGCCCGGTTCACGCGCTTCCACAAGAAGCTCGTCGCTGCCTGCATGGGAGGGCCGGTCCTAGACGGCTACATCCTGAGCATCATTGCCATTGCCCTCGTGGGCATTTCTGCCGATTTCCACACGACCGAGCTTGAGACCAGCCTGATCGGGGCCTCGGCGCTGGTCGGTATCTTTTTTGGCGCTGTCCTGCTGGGTCCGCTGACCGACCGGATCGGCCGGCAGCTCATGTACACCATTGACCTCTGGGCGCTGGTGATCGTGTCAGTGCTGCAATTCTTCGTCCAGGACTCCCTGCAGCTGATCATTCTGCGCTTCATCGCCGGCCTGGCCATCGGCGCGGACTACCCGATTGCCAACTCGCTCCTTGCAGAGTGGCTGCCCCGGAAGCGCCGCGGGCAGATGCTTGGCGTCCTGCAGGTCGGCTGGTTCCTTGGCGCAGCCCTGGCATCCCTCGTCGGATACGTGATCTTTGAGGCATTCGGCGCCGGTTCCTGGCGCTGGATCCTGCTCACGGCTGCCGTGCTGGGCACCGTCGTCATGCTCATGCGCCTGGGGACGCCGGAGTCCCCGCGGTGGCTGCTGCACAACGGACGCAAGGCCGACGCCAAGCTGGCGCTTCGTGCCGCCCTCTCGGACCAGCTGAACGTCGACCACGTGGTCTTTGAAACGGCTGATGAGTCTCCCATGGCCAAGAAGAAGGTCGACCTGCGCGTGCTCCTGCGCCGGCCGTACCTCAAGCGCATCGTTTTCTGCAGTTCGTTCTACGCCCTGCAGGTGGGCCCGTTGTTCGCGATCTTCACGTTCGGGCCGACGATCCTTTCGGCCTTCGGCATGGGTGAAGGCAACCTCTCCAACCTCGGTTCGGTCATTATCGACATGGTGTTCCTCGCTGGCTGCATCCCGGCCCTCAAGCTCATCGAATCCTGGGGCCGCCGGCCTCTCATCATCTGGTGCTTCGCCCTGATGGCCATCCCGCTGTTCATCCTGGGCCTGTTCCCGTCGGCTCCCGTGGCCATCATTGTGGGCTGCTTCGTTGCCTATGCCCTGTTCTCCGGCGGACCCAGCATCCTCGAGTGGGCCTACCCGAGCGAGATCTTCCCAACCCATGTCCGCGCCAGCGCCGTCGGCATCACCACGGCAGTGAGCCGCATCGGTGCGGCCCTAGGCACCTTCGCGCTGCCGTTCGGGCTCGCGTACTGGGGCATTGGCCCCACCATGCTCGTCGCCGCGGTACTGACCGCCATCGGATTCTTCGTCTGCCTGTTCATGGCTGAAGAAACCAAGGGAATGACGCTGGCCCAGGCCGGCGGAGAGCCTGAAGCATCAGCCGGGAAGGATGAACCGGCGCTGCAGGCACACTAACCGAAACCCCAGGCGTGCCGTTCGGTGTGGGTTCCCACTGCGGGGTTCCCCTCCGGGCGGCACGCCTGGGCGTTTTTTAGCGGCAGCCGGGGACGGTCGAGTGGGTGGGCAGAAGTCGATAGTCTAAAACTTAGTGTTATCTGTTGAGACTGCGCGACGAGGAGCGGGCCGGACCCCATGGCGAATGATGTGAGGGATGATGGTGGATCCGTGTCCCTCCGTGCCCTGGAAATGGCAGCCCAGGTACGGACCCAGGGCCAGGACATCACCGGCCGTGCGGAGCAGGTGACCCTGCAGCTCGAGAGCGCCATCGGAATGGGCCTGCTCAACCCGGGCGAGCGGCTCCCGCCGGAATCGGTCATGGCCGAGCATATGGGCGTCTCACCCCTCACCCTGCGCCAGTCCCTTGCCGTGCTGCGGAGCAAGGGCCTCTTGGGCACCCGCCGGGGCCGCGGCGGAGGAAGCTATGTAGCGGGCGTACTCCCGGTGCGGGAGGCGGAGATCGCCCAGCAACTGCGCCGCTACAAGAGCGACGACCTGCGCGACCTCATCGACCTCGCCGCCGCGACGGCCGGCTCAGCGGCACGGCTGGCATCCAAACGCTCCGACGAGCAGGACGTGCGGCGCCTCCGGAAGCTCGCCCGGCGCTTCGCTTCAGGCTCGGAGCAGCACATGCTGCGCCAGGCGGATGCCCGGCTTCACATTGGGCTGGGCGTGGCGGCGCAGTCCCGCCGCCTGACCTCCCTCCTCATCCAGATCCACGCCGAGCTGTCCCCGCTGACCTGGGGCCAGGCCTGGCTGGACGAACAAACGGCCGCGGTAGCCGAGCACGAGGCACTCCTCGACGCCATCGAGCAGGGCGACCCTGAAGCGGCCGAGAACGCCGCCATCGCACACTTTGAACGGGAAGGCGCCCTCATCATCAATCAGAAGCTAGCCATCCTCACCTCGGACCTGGCGGATCAGCGGTGAAGCCCATCGATGAGGTGCTGCAGTCGACCGCCCGCGCCCTGGGCGAGAGCCTCGAGCGCGTCTTCGCCGACCTGGCGGTGCTGGACAAGGCCACGACGGACATTCTCGCGGCGCCCGGAACGTCGAGAACCAAGCTCGAATCCCTCAGGCCCGTCGTGGAGGATATCGTCCTGAAGCATGACGGCCTTGTGGACAGCGCCGGCGTCTCCGTGGCCCGGGGCCTGTTCAGCGACGCCGACGCCTGGCACCAGTGGTGGAGCCTGGTTGGGGGAAAGCTGGTGTTCATCCCCCACAATCTCAACCCCGCGTCCATCAATTACTACGACTACACGGAAATGACCTGGTACGAGCGGCCGCTCGCCTCCGGCCGGCCCGAACTCATTGGCCCGTACATCGATTTCGGCGGCGCCGACATGAAGATCGTCACCGCGTCACGGCCGGTGGAGCACGGCCAGCGGACCGTGGCGGTGGCCGGGGCGGACCTGTCGATGGAGTCCATCGAGCGCACCTTCCTGCTCAACCTGGGGCGCCGCGACGAGCACGTCGCCCTGATCACGGAAACCGGCAAGGTGGTCGCCTCCAACAGTGCCCGGTTCGCCCCCGGCACCCGCTTCGAGGGCCCGTACGTCGGTCCAGGGTCAGTTCCCGTGCCGGTGGTGGACCTCGCCACTCCCCCATGGCGCCTCGTCGCGGGCGAGTGATGCCCTAGCGGATGCCCTGATCGGAGAACTTCACGACGTCGGCCGCGTTGGACTTGTCAACGATGGTGGGCCCGGTCAGCACGGGCTGCCCGCCGCCAATCTTGAAGCCGCCCCGCTTGACCTGCCACAGCGCGTCCACGGAACCGTAACCCTGGAGCCAGGGTTGCTGGTCCACCGTGAACAGCACCGTGCCGTCGGCGATCTTCTGGGCCAGCTCCTTGTTCAGGTCAAAGGAGGCCACCTTCGCCGAGCTGCCCGCGGTGGCCACGGACTTCAGCAGGGTCAGCGTGATGGGTGCCCCCAGGCCGATGATGACGTCGGCGTCCTTGGCTGCCTGCAGCTTCGCCGTCGCCGTCGACTCCACAGATGTCATGTCGGCACCGTTCACGTACAGGATCTCGGTTCCCGGAACCTTGGACTTCACGCCCGCGCAACGCGCCTCCAGCCCCACATGCCCCTGGGCCTGGATCACGCAGACAGGATGCTTGAAGTTTCCGGCAGCCAGCTTCTCCCCCACAGCCTGGCCGGCGAGCTCCTCGTTGGAGCCGAAGTGCGTGAAGGCCCCGAGTTCCTTCGAGACGTCCTCACCGGCGTTCAGGCTCACGATGGGGATGCCGGCGTCCGAGGCTTTCTTCAGGGAATCCTTCAGCGCACCCGGCGTGGCCAGGGTGACGGCAATCCCGTCCACTTTCTGATCCACTGCCTGCTGGATCAGCTGCGCCTGCCGGCCGGCTTCGGGATCGTTCGTGTAGAGCAGCTCCACATTGTCCTTGGCCGCGGCCTCCTCCGCACCCTTCCGGACGGTGTCCCAGAAGGTGTCGCCTGCCGGGGCGTGCGTGATCAGGGCGATCTTCATCCGCGGGGTCGAGGCCACCTGGCCTCCGCCGCCCCCGCTGTTGCCTTCCGGCACCCGGCCGCCCTGACTGGAGCATGCCGTCAGGGCCAGCATGGGGATCGCAACTGCAGCCACCGCAGCGCGGCGCCAAAAGAACTTCTTCACTGGTGATCTCCTTCGATCGTGTCCAGATGGTTGGGAAAACCACGTCCTGCATCTTCCGACGGGAGAACACTGCCGGAGAAGAGGATGTGACCGAGCGCCCTTGGAGCGCTCCACAAAATCGAGGATAAAAGCCGAGCTTTGTCCTGTCAATAGTTCTTTTGGGGCGGGTTAGCGCTGGTAGACGCCCGTCAGCGTGGCCGTGCCCAGCAGATGCCGGGCAAGTTCGGAACCCAGGCCGGCCGGCTTCGCCCCTGCCCCGCCCGGCAGTTCCTCGACATCCAGTGCGTAGACGGTGATGATGTAGCGGTGCCGGCCGTGACCGGGCGGCGGGGCCGCCCCCAGGTAGCCGTGGAAGCCGCCGTCGTTCTTCAGCTGCACCCCACCGGTGGGGAGCTGCGGGCCGGCCTCGGCCCCGGCGCCCTCCGCGAGCGAGGTGACGTCGGAAGGGATGTTGAGGACCGCCCAGTGCCAGAACCCGCCGGGGCCCGGTGCATCGGGATCGAACACGGTCACGGCGTAGCTCCTGGTTCCGTCCGGCGCACCGCTCCAGCTCAGCTGCGGGGAGTCGTCGGCCCCGCCCGCGTGCATGCGGCCGCTGCGCTGCGGCGGCGGAAGGGTCTCGCCGTCCTGGAATGACCGGCTGGTGAGCCCGAACGTGGGGACGTCCGGCAGGTTTGAAAACGGACCCGGCGATGTCATGAATGCTCCTCAGGTGGTGGGAACTTCTGCTTCCTCTGCTGCTGCTTCGATGTGGTTGAGCTCCGCCCGGGTGGGCGGATTGGCGCCGGCACGGGACACGGTCACCGCTGCCGCGCGCGAGGCGTGGGCCAGGAGGGCGGTGAGTCCCTCGACCGGGAGTGCCCGCAGGTCCGCCCGGTTCTGCGCGCCGTCCAGGCCGCGGTCCACCACGCCGGACAGCAGCGCCGCCATGAACGAATCCCCGGCACCAACGGTATCCGCCACCTCCACGCGGGGCGCGGCAAACTCGGCCTCCCCTGCGGCAGTGATCCCCCACGGCCCGGCCGCGCCGCGCGTCACCACCACCACGGCCGGCCCCTCCGCACCGCCGAGCTCCAGCCAGCGGCGGGCGGACTCCAGCGGGTCCTCGCCGGGGTAGAGCCAGGCGAGGTCCTCGTCGGAAGCCTTGACGATGTCCGAGAGGGTCACAAACTTCTCCGCCTGCCGGCGGGCATGATCGGCATCAGTGATGATGCTGGGCCGGCAGTTTGGGTCAAAACTAATGGTCGACGCCGGGTGGGCATGTTCGACGGCGGCCAGCACCTCCGCGGCGCCGGGCGCCAGCATGGTGGCAATGGAGCCGGTGTGCAGCAGCGTGGTTCCCTGCAGCATGAACGGCAGCCGTTCGCCCAGGCCGGGGAGCTCCCAGGCGAGGTCGAACGTGTAGGTGGCGCCGCCGTCGTCGTCCACCAGCGCGGTGGCCACGCTGGTGGGGAGCCCGTCCGGGGCCAGCGGGAGCATCACGGAACTGGCCCTCAGGTGGGCGGCCACCGACTCACCGTAGGCGTCCCGGCCGTACCGTCCGACGAACTGCACCGGGTGCCCCAGGCGGGCCAGCCCGACGGCGACGTTGAGCGGGCTGCCGCCCACGTGGGCTTCGATTCCGGAGCTGCGCTGGACCACGTCAACTAGGCCTTCGCCGATAACAGTGAGCATGGTCATACTCTGCCAGAGAACGCCGCCCGGCGCGCGGGGTTCCTGCTGCGGGCTAGGGCGTGTCTCCTAAATCCTGGGTTCCTTAGCCGCGATGCTTGTTGGGTGTCTCGTACTTCTGTTTTGACTGACGGGCAGTGGGCCCGCATC
>NZ_JBHTZA010000035.1:0-41074 GCF_042790555.1 Arthrobacter sp. NPDC056727
GGCCGGCCCCGAGGAGCCGGCCCGCCGCCGTCGTAATTCAATCCTTAGTTCACTGCACCGGTGAACTTCTCACCGGGGCCCTTGCCCGGAGGATCCGGGATGATGGACTCTTCGCGGAAGGCGAGCTGCAGGGACCGCAGGCCGTCGCGCAACGGACCGGCGTGCTGCGAGCCGATCTCCGGGGCGGCTGCCGTGACCAGTCCGGCGAGGGCGGTGATGAGCTTGCGGGCCTCGTCCAGGTCCTTCAGCTCAGCGGCGTTCTCCTCGGCAGCCAGGCCGAGCTTGACGGCGGACGCACTCATGAGGTGCACGGCGGCGGTGGTGATGACCTCGATCGCGGGAACTTCGGAGATGTCGCGGATTTGCTGCGTGACGTCGTCCCCGGCGCCGGGCGCCTGGTAGACGTGTGAATTGCTGTCTGGAGTGCTCATACTGGTAAGCTTGTCACAGACCGACTGGATGTCGTTATTTTGCCGTGTATGAGACCCACTGCCGCGGATGTGCGGTAAGCGGGTATCTTTCTGTAGAATTGATACTCAGTTCGCAAGCGGAGTTCTCTCCCACCCGCGTCAGCCGTTTTCCCTGGAAAGTTCAGGGCAGCAAGGTTGCCGGGTAACGGTCGGGCGGTTCCCCGGACACGAGTCCGGAGAAGTGCGTGCAGTCCCCGCGGGGAGGTGCACATCCGATCTTTGAGGCCTTCGATTGCTCCGGCAATTGGGGGCCTTCTCTATTTTGCCGGTGGAACACCCATCACAAACACAGGAGCTTTAACATTAGCGAGCCAAGAATCAATGAGCGTATCCGCGTCCCTGAGGTGCGGCTGGTCGGTCCTGCCGGCGAACAGGTAGGGATCGTCCGTATCGAGGATGCCCTGCGTCTGGCTGCCGAGTCCGACCTGGATCTCGTTGAAGTTGCACCGCAGGCCAAGCCTCCGGTGTGCAAGCTGATGGACTTCGGCAAGTACAAGTACGAAGCCGCAGTCAAGGCCCGTGAGGCCCGGAAGAACCAGACCAACACGGTTCTGAAGGAAATCCGGTTCCGCCTGAAGATCGACACCCACGACTACGAGACCAAGCGCGGCCACGCCCTGCGGTTCCTCGGAGCCGGGGACAAGGTCAAGGCCATGATCCAGTTCCGCGGCCGTGAGCAGCAGCGCCCCGAAATGGGCCTGCGCCTGCTTCAGCGTTTCGCTGAGGATGTGGCTGAAGTTGGTGTCGTGGAGTCAAGCCCGCGCATCGACGGCCGCAACATGGTCATGGTCATCGGTCCGCTGAAGAACAAGGCCGAGGCTAAGGCCGAAGCCCGCCGTGCGACCCAGCGCGCCGAGGCCAAGGCGCAGAACGAAGCCAAGGCCGCCGGACGCGTTGACGTCTCCGGTAAGGACCAGGCGCCGATGACGCAGTCGCTGGGCGACCTCCTCCCGGAGGGCTTCAAGGTTTCCGAGGACACCGCCGCTGAGGCACCGGAAGTTCCCGCTCAGGAAGCCCCCGCTGCGGAGGCTCCGGCGCAGGAAGCTCCGGTTGCAGAGGCTCCGGCCGCGGAGGCTCCCGTCCAGGAAACTCCGGTCCAGGAGGCTCCAGCGGCTGCAGCACCCGCCGAGGCGCCCGCGCCGAAGGCTGCTGCTCCGAAGGCTGCTGCTCCTGCCGCTGCTGCGGCGGAGCCCGCTGCCGCCAAGGTACCGGCGCCGAAGGCCCAGGCCGAAACGCCTGCCCCGGCAGCGCCGAAGCCTGCGGCTGTGCCTGCACCGCCGAAGCCGGTGGCCAGGCCCGCCGCGCCGAAGCCGGTGGCACGTCCTGCTGCTCCCCGGCCCACGCCGAAGCCGGCAGGCAAGAAGACCAACTAGTTCGAAACTGCGGAAGGCACCACCTTCCGGCAGCCAGCAACCAGCACGCCGTCCCCAGGGCCGGCTGCGCGAAAGACTGCAGACATGTCTGCGGATACGTTAGGAGATCGGTTCCCATGCCGAAGATGAAAACCCACAGTGGTGCTAAGAAGCGCTTCAAGCTGACCGGTACCGGCAAGCTGCGCCGCCAGCAGGCCAACCGCCGCCACTACCTCGAGCACAAGTCCACCCGCCTGACCCGTCGCCTCGCCGGCGACAAGATCGTCTTCAAGGGCGACGCCAAGGTCATCCGGAAGATGCTCGGCATCTAGTTCCAAGCTCTTAGGTTGCGGCCGTCAGGCAGCAGCCACCCACCAATAAAGCCTTCTCAGGCCAGCCGGATCACCGGCGAAAGATGCTTGGGACAAGAATTCTGAAGGAGTACGCACGTGGCACGTGTGAAGCGGGCGGTAAATGCCCACAAGAAGCGCCGGGTTGTCCTCGAACGCGCCAAAGGTTACCGTGGGCAGCGCTCACGCCTGTACCGCAAGGCAAAAGAACAGCTGCTGCACTCGTTTGTGTACAGCTACGGCGACCGCAAGAAGAAGAAGGGCGACTTCCGCCGCCTGTGGATCCAGCGCATCAACGCTGCTTCCCGCGCCAACGGCCTGACCTACAACCGCCTGATCCAGGGCCTGAAGGCCGCTGAGGTTGAGGTTGACCGCCGCATGCTGGCCGAGCTCGCCGTTTCCGACGCCAACGCTTTCGCTGCGCTGGTCCAGGTTGCCAAGGACTCCCTGCCTGCTGACACCTCCGCTCCGGCCGCCAAGGCCGAGGCTGCACCGAAGGCCAAGGCTACCCGCGCACGCGCTGCGAAGAAGCCGGCCGCTGCAGCTGCCGAGTAAGCAGCCAGCTCCCCGTTCAAGGACCGGTGGCAACAGCCACTAAGGTTTCTTATATGAACGAAACCGGGCGCCCGCAAGACTTTCCACTCTCCAATCCCCGAGCAGATCGGGTGAGGGATGTGGCAAAGCTTGCAGGGCGCCCGGTCCGTTTAAAGCGCCGGCAGTTCCTGGCCGAAGGCCCGCAGGCCGTTCGTGAGGCCCTGGTCCTTCACGGCAAGCGGATCGCCGCCGGCCAGCCCGGTGTGGTCCGCGAGGTGTATGCCAGCGAGGCCTGCCTGGACCGTTACCCGGAGTTTGAGGAACTGGCCGCGGGAACCACCGCCCGGCTCGCCACGGACGAAGTCCTGGCCGCCATGGCGGACACCGTCACACCGCAGGGGATCGTCGCGGTCTGCGACTTCGTGGACGTACCCTTGGCGGACGTGCTCGACGCCGGTCCACGGCTGATTGCGGTGCTCTGCCAGGTCCGCGACCCCGGCAACGCCGGCACCGTGCTTCGGGCCGCCGACGCCGCCGGTGCCGACGCTGTGATCCTGACCGGTTCCAGCGTGGACATCTACAACCCCAAGGCGGTCCGCTCTACAGCGGGCTCCCTGTTCCACCTCCCGGTGGTCCTCGGCGCCGACGTCAACGAACTCGTGGCGCTGTGCAAGGCCCGGGGGATTGGCGTGCTCGCCGCGGACGGATACGGAAAGCTGAACCTGGACCGCCTGCAGGACGAGAACGCGGCGCGCCGGCTGGGTGCATCGACCACCGCCTCGGACTACGCCCTGGAGAGCCCGACGGCCTGGCTTTTCGGCAACGAGGCCCAGGGGCTTTCCGACGACGAGCTCGCACTTGCAGACCATCGCGTGGCGGTGCCCGTGTACGGCGCTGCCGAGAGCCTCAACCTGGGAACAGCCGCCACCGTCTGCCTGTACGCAAGTGCGAGGTCCCAGCAGCCCGCGTAGCGCTGGAGTTTTTGTACAGATAATGGCCGCAAAGGGCCCCCTAACCCGCGGTATCTGTACAAAAACTCCATACACACGAAGGAGCGGGTGCCCACTTGAGGTGGGCACCCGCTCCTGTCTGTTTTGTCTGTTATGTGGCCGGGCCGGTTGAGGCCCGGTGCCTATGATCCTGGCCTGTTATGGTGCCCGGGTGGCCCGGTTGCGGCCGGTGATTGCGCCGTAGATGCCTGCGACTACGAGGCCGCCGATGATGGCGAGGATCCAGGTGCCGAGGTCGAAGAACGCCAGGTCACCCTTGCCGAAGAGAAGGCTGCCGATCCAGCCGCCAACGATGGCGCCAACGACGCCCAGAACCAGGCTGGTGACCCAGCCGCCGCCGACCCGTCCGGGCATGACGGCTTTAACGATTGCGCCTACGATCAGGCCGAGAATAATCCAAGCAAGAAATCCCATTGTCTGCTCCTTCATATTCGTCGGGAGCGATTCTTATCAGTCCCGATATGGCTTCAAGCTAACACAGGGCGTGTTTCTTTGTCAGCAGGCTTAGTTTCGGCTTTTTCGTGGCGTCCGAAGGCCTTGTGCGGTGTCTGTCCGGGCCCGGACGGGTACGGTATTTACTAGGCGGCGGCATCTTGCCGCCCTGTCCCATCCGGTGAAATTCCCATGTAAAGAGGTGAGCCTCCCTTGGCTGCAAGTGGCGGTACCAAGGCGATTGTTGCGGCATTGGCCGCCAACCTGACCATCGCCGTCCTGAAGTTCGTTGCGTTCCTGCTGACACGCTCCTCATCGATGCTGGCCGAGGCCATTCACTCAGTGGCGGACTCCGGCAACCAGATTTTGCTGCTGGTCGGCGGGAAGCGGGCCCAGCGGGCTGCCAGCCCCGAGCACCCGTTCGGGTACGGGCGCGAGCGGTACATTTACGCGTTCATTGTTTCCATCGTGCTCTTCAGTGTCGGCGGCCTGTTCGCCCTGTATGAGGCATGGGAAAAAATCCAGCACCCGCACGGGATTGAAGGTGACTTCTGGTGGGTGCCCCTGGCCGTGCTGGTCGGTGCCATCGTTGCTGAAGGATTCTCCTTCCGGACGGCCATCATCGAGGCGAACCACATCCGCGGCAGCCAGGGCTGGATCAGCTTCGTGCGGACCGCCAAGCAGCCCGAGCTTCCGGTGATCCTGCTCGAGGACTTTGGTGCGCTGCTCGGCCTGGTCTTCGCGCTGCTCGGCGTCGGGCTGACCCTGCTGACCGGCGATGGCGTCTGGGACGGGATCGGGACCGGGATGATTGGCCTGCTGCTGGTGGCCATTGCCGTGATCCTCGCGATGGAGACCAAGTCACTGCTGCTGGGGGAGTCGGCAACCAAGGACGACGTCAGCCGCATCCGGCGTGCCATTGAAGCGGACGGAACCGCCATCATCCACCTCAAGACCCTGCACCTGGGCCCGGAGGAGTTGCTCGTGGCCGCCAAGATCAGCGTGGCGGCGGGCGATTCGGGGCTGGATATTGCCAAGGCCATCGACGACGCCGAAGCACGGATCCGTTCGGAAGTTCCCATTGCGCGGGTCATTTACCTGGAGCCCGACATCCGCCGTGCCCAGGTGGCCAGCGGGCCCGCCCTTGCGGGCGACCCGGGAGCCTAGGCTTTTATTTTGAAGAGTTGGGCCGCTGGCGCGGTGCTTTTTTGAGCCGCCGGCCCTGGGTTTCTGAAGCCGCTGGCTCCGTGACTGCTGTTACGGGGCCAGCGGCTTTTTGCGTTCCAGGAGGCCGCTGAGCAGCGCCACCATCAGGCCGAGAATGGCCAGCACTGCACCCACCAGGGCGGGCGCGACGTAGCCCCAGCCCCACGCGATTACGACGCCGCCGAGGAAAGCGCCCAGGGCGTTGGCCACGTTCAGCGCCGCGTGGTTGAGCGAGGACGCCAGCGACGGCGCATCGGGAGACGCGTCCAGGAGCCGGGTCTGCAGGGCGGGGACGAGCATGGACCCGGCGCCGCCCACGACGAACACCATGACGAAGGCTGCCCACGGCCAGTGCACTGCCACGGCGTACACCACCAGCGCTACGGCGATTCCCGGCAGGACCCGGTAGATGGTCCCCATCACGGACTTGTCCGCGATCCTGCCGCCCACGATATTGCCTGCCACCATGCCCAGGCCATACAGGGCCACCACGAGCGGCAGCAGCGCGGTGGGAATTCCGGCGACGGCCGTCATGGTGTGCGAGATGTAGGTGTAGGTGGCGAAGAACCCGCCAAAACCCACGATGCCAATGAGGATTGCCAGCCAGACCTGTGCCCGCCGGAGGGCGCCCAGCTCCCTGCGGATGCTCGCCTCCGCGTGCGCCGGCTGGAAAGGGACGAATTTCCAGATGAGCGCCAGGGTCACAAGGCCCAGACCTCCCACCAGGACGAAGAGCAGCCGCCAGCCAAACGTCTGGCCGAGCCATGTGGCGAAGGGAACGCCCACAACGTTGGCCACGGTGAGGCCCGCCATCACCATGGAAATGGCCCAGCCCCGCCTGGTCGGCGCCACCAGGGAAGCGGCAATCACGGCCGCCACCCCGAAGAACGCGCCATGCGGCAGCCCGGCGGCGAACCGGGAGACCAGCATGCTCGCGTAGTCCGGAGCAATGAACGAGGACAGGTTGGCGACGCTGAAGAACAGCATCAGGCCCAGCGCGAGGTACTTGCGCGGCAGTTTCGCACCGACGGCGGCAAGCACAGGGGCCCCGACGACGACGCCCAGGGCGTATGCCGAGATCAGGTGGCCGGCCTCGGGAGTGCTGATCCGGAGCCCGACCTCGACCTCCTTGAGCAGGCCCATCATGGCGAATTCGGTGACGCCGATCCCGAAGCCGCCCATGGCCAGCGCCAGGATGGCCGGTCCGATGCGAATGGCGGTCTTAGGCGTGCGGGGAGCTTGGACAGTGGAAGTCATGTGCCTGCTTTTCGAAAGGGTGTTACGGAGTCGGCCTCGTTGCCACTGATAAGTACGATTTTAACAAGCCGGTGGCGGGACAGCTATTCCCGACCGGCAGCGACCGGCCGCCTCATAGACTGGACGGGTGACTGAACTGATCAACGTTGTTGGCGGCGCCGTGCTCGACTCGCTGTCCGCTCCCGCCCGGCTTCTGGTGGCACGGCGGACTGCGCCTCCGCAGTTCGCCGGCATGTGGGAATTCCCCGGCGGAAAGGTGGAGGCGGGGGAGGCTCCAGAAAGCGCACTCCACCGGGAGCTCCGCGAGGAACTCGGTGTCGGCGTCGTCCTCGGGCCGGAGCTGGAAGCTCCCGGGCCGGCAGGCTGGCCCCTGAACGACCGGGCGGCGATGCGGGTATGGTTCGCCGAAGTGGCCGACGGCGACCCGCGGCCACTCGAAGACCACGATGAACTCCGCTGGATCAGCATTCGTGATAGTGACGAAGCTCTCAGCCTGCCCTGGATCCCGGCGGACCTGCCGATTGTCCGGGCGCTGCTGGCCAGCGTCGCCGCCTCGAGCAGCGCGGGCACCGTCCACGGGAATTAACGCCGCCCTTCACCGGGTTTTTCGAGCTGTTTGTTCGAATTTGTTGCCTTAAGGGCTGCTGGGCAGAATTACATGCTGGACACCCCCGGGGTGTCTCACTCCTTGGACGACTCCGGGAGATCCGCCCAGCCCTGGAGGAACCGCATGATATCCGTGAGCCGTGTCGTCAAGAGCTACGGTTCCGGGGCCGCACAGGTCCGCGCCCTCGACGACGTGACCATGTCCGTGAAAAAGGGCGAAATCTTCGGTGTCGTGGGTCAAAGCGGCGCGGGCAAGAGCACCCTCATCCGCACCATCAACTCCCTGGAGCAGCCCGATTCCGGCACCGTCCACGTCGGCGGCCGGGACATGACAAAGCTGGCGGGCAAGGAACTGCGGCATGCACGCCATGACATCGGCATGATCTTCCAGCACTTCAACCTGCTCAGCGGACGCACCGTGCGGGCGAATGTGGAGCTCTCGCTGGAGATCGCCGGAGCGGGCCGGGCCCAGCGGCGGACCCGGGCGCTGGAGATCCTTGAACTCGTGGGCCTGCACGGCAAGGCGGACGCTTACCCGGCCCAGCTGTCGGGCGGCCAAAAGCAGCGCGTCGGCATCGCCCGCGCCCTGGCGTCCAGCCCCTCCGTGCTGCTCAGCGACGAAGCCACCTCGGCACTGGACCCGGACACCACGCGCCAGATCCTGGACCTGATCCGCCAGCTGAGCAAGGACCTGGGCCTGACCGTGCTCCTGATCACGCACGAGATGGACGTGGTCAAGCGCATCTGCGATTCCGCTGCGGTCATGAGCCAGGGCAGGATCCTGGAGCAGGGATCCGTCGAGACCCTGCTGACCACGGAGAAGTCCCTGCTTGGCCAGGCGCTCTTCCCGCTGGGCGATATCCCGCAGACCTCCAACGCCGTGGTTGAGGTCACCTTCACCGGAGTGGCCACCGACCGGCCGGTCATAGCCCAGCTGGCACGCGAACACGGCATCGATGTGGGGATCCTGGGGGCCGCCGTGGAGACCATCCACGGCCGACAGACCGGGCGGACCCGGCTGGAACTCCCGGGCGATGAAAGGACCGTGTCGGGCGCCGTCGCCGACCTGCGGTCGCAAGGACTCTACGTGGAGGTAGTCAAATGATTGACCGCAACGACCCCTACTTTTGGGCGGACCTGCTGGACACCATCCTCAAGGGCGCCGGGGAGACCTTTTACACGGTGGGCGTGAGCCTGCTGCTCACGGTTCTTTTTGGCCTGGCTGCCGGCGTGCTGCTGGTCACCACCGAGGCTGACGGCCTGCTGGCCAGGCCCTTCGGCAGCCGTGCCCTCGGCGTCACCGTGAACCGGGTGCTCGACGTCGTAGTGAACATCGGACGGTCCATCCCGTTCATCATCCTGATGATCCTCCTCATTCCCTTTACCCGCCTGCTCACAGGCTCCTTCATCGGTCCCACGGCGGCAATCGTGCCTCTGGCGATCGCCGGCATTCCGTTCTTCGCCAGGCTCGTCGAAATCGGCATCCGCGAGGTACCCAAAGGCCTGGTTGAAGCTGCCCAGTCGCTCGGTGCCACCCGGTGGACGATTCTCACCAAGGTCCTGGTTGCCGAGGCCGTCCCCGCGCTGGCCCTGGGGTTGTCCACCACCGTCGTGGGACTGATTGGCTACTCGGCGATGGTGGGCGCAGTTGGCGGCGGCGGCCTCGGCGATGTGGCCTTCCGCTACGGATACCAGCGCTACAGCCCTGAGTACATGTTCGCGGTCGTCATCCTGCTGATCCTTCTGGTCCAGGTGTTCCAGTCGCTGGGCAACTTTGCCGCCCGCAGGCTGTCCCACCGCTGACGCGGTCCTCACCCCGCCTGTTTTTTATCCCCATCCGCTCCATCCCGAAAGAGTCCAGCATGATCCGATCCACCATCTTCAAGGCCGCAGCGGCCGGAGCCGTTGCCGTCCTGGCCCTTTCCGCATGTGGCAGCCCAAGCGCGTCCAACGCCTCGGAGACCATCAAAGTGGGTGCCCTCGCGGTGCCGGCCGGCGACATGCTCAAGCACGTCCAGAGGGAGCTCGCGCCCAAGGAAGGCCTCACGGTCGAATACAAGGAGTTCAGCGACTACAACACGCCCAACCCTGCCGTGAGCGACGGCGACATCGACGCCAATCTCTTCCAGAACACCACGTTCATGGAGACGTACAACAAGGCATCGGGCAAGAACCTGGTCAGCGTCGGAAAGGTCTACCTGCCTCCGATGGCCCTGTACTCCAACGGAGTGAAGAGCCTGGACGCCCTGCCCGAGGGCGCCTCCGTGGCCATCCCCAATGACCCCACCAACGAGGCCCGCGCACTGAAGCTGCTCGCGTCCAAGGGCCTGATTGAGGTGAAGGAGAACCCCATCACGCTCAAGGACGTGACCGCGAACCCCAAGAACCTGAAGTTTACGGAGATCGAGAACGCCAGCCTTCCGCAGGCACTCAACGACAAGGACGCCGCCATTGTCACGCTCGCTTTCGCCCTGCCGGCCGGCCTGAGCACTGACAAGCAGATCCTGGTGGAGGGCAAAGACAGCGCGTATTACAACGTCCTGGCGGTCAACGCCGACAAGAAAGACGACGCCCGGGTGCAGAAGCTCTACAAAATTCTGACGTCGCACGAGATGAAGGACTTCATCCAGACGGAGTTCAAGGGCCTGGTGATTCCGGCCAGCTAGGGCTCACTGGCTGCGGGTGGCACTGCAGCCAGGACCCCGCGGAGGGAAGGACGGTCACCGTCCTGCCCTCCGCTTTTTCGTGGGTGAGAGTGGGCTCAGAACAGCGTGGGCTGCGACGTCCGCTTCACGCCGTGCTGGCTGTGCTGCCCTGGCCCGGACCGCGGTGACCGAGGCTGCGGCAGGCTTCCCTCGGGATAGGCGGCTTCCTCGCCGCGGGGATCGTCGGGCAGTGTTTTGTCCGGCACTGTTTTGTCCGGCAGTGTTTCATCGGGCAGTGTTCCGTCGGGCAGCGTTGCCCCGAACAGCATTCCTTCTTGCGGGGCAGCGTCGGCCTGCTGGTGGCCGGGTTTGGGATCGTCGACGTCCCGGTGGCTGAACCCGTGCGAACCGGCGAGGCCGTGCCGTGCCTTAAAGAACCGGACCCTGCCGGCCAGCCAGGTGCGGTATTCCTTGGAGGCATACGACCCCGTGCCGTACAGCCTGCGGTAGCGGCCCACCAGTTCCGGATGCCGGGCAGCGATCCACTGCATGAACCATTCCCTGGTGCCGGGCTTGAGATACAGTGCGCCGGCGGTGACGCCGGTGGCGCCCGCGGCTGCCAGCGAGGCGAACAGTGAGTCCAATGCCTCGTCGCTGTCCGAGAGCCACGGCAGGATGGGCATGGCCATCACGCCGCAGGGCAGCCCGGCTTCCCGGAGCCTGGACACGAGCTTGAGCCGGGCCCGCGGGCCTGGTGTGCCGGGCTCGATGGCCTCGGAGAGGTGTTCGTCCGTCATGGCGAGCGAGATCCCGATGCCCACCGGAACCTGTGCCGCGGCATGCTTGAGAAGCGGAATGTCGCGTGCCAGCAAAGTGCCCTTGGTCAGGATGGACAGCGGGGTCCCGGAATCGGCAAGTGCGCCAATGATGCCCGGCATCAGCCGGTACCGGCCCTCGGCGCGCTGGTAGGGGTCCGTGTTGGTGCCCAGCGCCACATGGTGCCGGTTCCAGGAGGGTTTGGCCAGCTCCTTGCGCAGCACCTCGGCCGCATTGATCTTGACCACCACCTGGCTGTCGAAATCAAGCCCGGCGTCGAAGTCCAGGTACGTGTGGGTTTTGCGGGCAAAACAGTAGACGCACGCGTGGCTGCATCCCCGGTAGGGGTTCACGGTCCACTCGAAGGGCATCCGGGAGCCGGCGGGCACCTTGTTGAGCACCGATTTGGCGGTGACCTCATGAAAGGTGACGCCGGCGAACTCGGGAGTGGACACGGACCGTACCAGGCCGGCCAGAGGCAGCAGCGGTGCGGTTCCCGGCATTTCCTGCTGTGCCGGTTTGAGTGCCTGTGCGTCCCATCTCATGCCCTCCATTCGAATGTATGTTCGAAGTTAAGTCAAGGTCCGCGTCGGCGTTTCCCGCGGACCGGCGGCTACGCTGGGTCCATGATTCTGCTCACCGGCTTTGAACCTTTCGGCGGCCAGCCGATGAATCCCTCCTGGGCGGCAGCGTTGGCCGCCCGGGACCTGCTTCGGGCGGCAGGGGTCGCCGTCGACGCGGTCGAACTGCCGTGCGTCTTCGGCGCTGCCGGGAGTGTGCTGCGGAATGCCCTCGATGACCTGGCGCCGGAGCTGGTGGTGTGCGTCGGGCAAGCCGGAGGCCGCGAACGCGTGTCCCTGGAAAGGGTTGCCATCAACTGCGATGACGCCCCGATTCCGGATAACGCCGGGAACCAGCCTGTGGACGTGCCGGTGGTGCCGGGCGGGCCGGCTGCCTATTTCACGTCGTTGCCGGTCAAGGCTGCCCTTCTGGCCGTGGAAAAAGCGGGCGTTCCCGCCGAAGTCTCACAGACGGCGGGAACGTACGTCTGCAACCATACTTTCTATACGCTCATGCACGAGCTCACGTCCCGGCCGGGCGTCCGCGGCGGATTCGTCCACGTGCCCTTCGCTCCGGACCAGGTGGACGCCCCAGATCAGGCACAGCAGGGGAGCGGTGCCCCGTCACTGCCTGTGGCGTCGATGGCAGAGGCGATCGCCGCCGTCGTCCGCGCCTCGCTGGCCGTGCCCGCCGGCGCAACCCGGCCGGCCGGAACCACCGGGCCCGGCGACGTCGCGCTCGCAGCGGGCAGTCTTCACTAGGCCGCCGGCCGTGACGTCCGTCAGCCGGCAGGTGAGCGCAGCTCCCACACCACGGTGACGCCGGTGCTGACGCTGAGATCCCCGGCTTCCACTGTGACGGAGTCGGCGGCGAAGGCCCGCTGCATCCCGCCCAGCGGAACGGGCGCCGACGGCGCGGGCTGCTGCCGCACGGAGACCACCTCACCCAGCTCAGCCCCGGCAAGCCCGGCGAGCTGTGCTGCAGCGGCCCGCGCATCGGCCCATGCGGCCTCACGGGCCAGCGCAAGGACGGCAGCGGTGTCCGCGAAGCCCAGCTGCAACCCGTCCAGTCGGACGTCGTTGCCGCCTGCCTCCACGGCCGCCGCGATGATGGCCGAGCCGGCATCCAGGTCCCGGAGCCGCACGCTGAGCATGGCGGATGCGATATAGCCGGTGACCTGCTGCCCGCGGCCCTCCTGCCAGACGACGTCGGCGCGGACGTTAAGCCCCGACGTCCGGATGTCCCTGTCTTCCACGCCCCGGCTGCGCAGCGCGCCAGCCACGGCGGCGGATGCCTCGCCGGCGGCAGTATAGGCACCACCTGCGTTGTCGCGCCTGCACTCCACGCCGATCGAGAGCGTCAGCATATCCGGGGCGCCCCCGGCGGTTCCGGATCCCGTGACGGTGACCGTCCGGTTTGCCGTCTGGTCCACGGGCTCAGCCATGCCTGTGCCTCCGGTCCATGCGCCGCCCGTCCACCGTATTCCTCCGGTCCAGATAGCCGCCGGCTTCCAGGCCGGCATGCCGCTCGAAAGGATTTCCCGACGCCGGATCGCCGTACCGGAGGGCCGACCACGCTGCGGCTGCGAAATAGAACAGCAGGAAGGGCAGCCCGAGGCACCATGCGTACTGGGTGCTGTGCCGCTCCTCATGGCCCAGGAGCACTGGGCTGGTCATGGCGGCGTCGGCGTCCGCGCGGAAGAGGACCACGTTGCCCACGGTGAAGGCGCCGGCCAGCGGCAGCCGCCAGCCGTAGCCGGTGGCGACGATGAGGCCGCGGGGACCCCGGAATGTCGTGGTGCCGGCCAGTCCGGCAAGCGCCAGCCCCAGCGGGGTGGAAGTGTTCAGCACGTTTGCGAGCTGCCTCAGGCGCTGTCCCTGCGTCAGCGGGGCGGGCGTTGCGGGGCCAATCGTCCTGCGCCTTCCCGTCCCGGAACCATGCGTTCCGCGGCCTTGCATCATGGGGCCATGCTAGCCGCGGGCGTTCCCCCGATACAGGTGCGCGATGCAGGTCCCTGATCCAGGTACCCCAGCAAGCCGCCATGGGAGGCGCTGTCACGTAAGTGGCCGCTGTCAATTGGCCCGGCGCTGTCAATTAGACTGGGAACAGTGCCTGCCGGCCACCCGCCGGCGAGCCTGCCCTGTCTTGGGATGGCGTCTTTGGATGACGTCCTTGGATGACTTCATGGAAATGACGTGCCAGCGACGGACGCGCTGCCGGGGAAACCGGCGCGGCTGCACCGGCCGCTGGCATCACCCGACTCGTAGCTAAGAACAGTAGATGACTGAAACTTTGCCGGGCGCCGACGTCCCGAACCCTCTGGATGAAACCGCCATCAACGCCGCCGTGGATCAGGCCGTCGCCGCCATTGCCGGCGCCTCCACGCTCGATGAACTCAAGGCAGTCCGCTTGGCCCACACCGGCGAGAAATCGCCGCTCAGCCTGGCCAACCGTGAGATCGGACGCCTGCCCAAGGACCAGAAGGCCGCTGCCGGCAAGCTGATGGGTTCATCGCGCGGACGTGTCAACAAAGCGCTCGCGGACCGCACTGCGGAGCTGGAAGCCGAGAACGACGCCCGCATCCTGGTCGAGGAAACCGTGGACGTCACGGCCGCCCCGCGCCGCCGCCGGGCCGGAGCCCGCCATCCGCTGTCCACGTTGCAGGACCGGGTCGCGGACATCTTCGTGGGCATGGGCTGGGAAATCGCCGAAGGCCCCGAGGTGGAATCCGAGTGGTTCAACTTCGACGCCCTGAACTTCAAGCCGGACCACCCGGCCCGCGAAATGCAGGACACCTTCTTCGTGGAGCCGCCCGAGGCCCATCTGCTGATGCGTACGCACACCTCGCCGGTGCAGGTCCGGTCCATGCTGGAACGCGAGGTGCCCATCTACGTGCTGTGCCCCGGCAAGGTGTTCCGCACCGATGAACTCGATGCCACCCACACCCCGGTCTTCCACCAGTTCGAGGGCCTCGCCATCGACAAGAAGCTCAGCATGGCCGACCTCCGCGGAACCCTGGAGCACTTCGCCCGCCAGATGTTCGGCGACGAAGCCCAGATCCGGCTGCGCCCCAATTACTTCCCGTTCACCGAGCCGTCCGCCGAGCTGGACATCTTCCACCCCGGCGCCAAGGGCGGGCCGCGCTGGATCGAATGGGGCGGCTGCGGCATGGTCAACCCCAACGTCCTGCGTGCCGCCGGCATCGACCCGGACGTCTATTCAGGCTTTGCCTTCGGCATGGGCATTGAGCGCACGCTCATGTTCCGCAACGAGGTCGGCGACATGCGCGACATGATCGAAGGCGATGTACGTTTCAGCGAGCACTTCGGGATGGAGATCTAACAGTGCGTATCCCACTTTCCTGGCTGCGTGAATTCGCGCAGGTACCGGCCGGAGCCACGGCCGAAGACGTCATGGCCGAACTGGTCAAGGTCGGTTTTGAAGAAGAGGCGGTCCACCGCCCCACGGACGCGCTCCGCGGACCCGTCGTGGTGGGCCAGGTCCTGAGCCTCGTCAAGGAACCGCAGACCAACGGCAAGACCATCAACTGGTGCCAGGTCCGCGTCGTCCCCGAAGGCCAGGAGCAGACCCTCACCGGCAAGGGCATCGACCCGTCCGGTGTGCAGGGCATCATCTGCGGCGCGCACAACTTCGTCGAGGGCGACAAGGTGGTGGTCACCCTTCCCGGTGCCGTGCTGCCCGGAGACTTCCACATCTCGGCGCGGAAGACCTACGGCCACCTGTCCGCCGGCATGATCGCCTCCGTCCGCGAACTGGGCATCGGCGAGGACCACGACGGCATCCTGGTGCTTTGCCGGATCGGCCTGGATCCCGAGATCGGCACCGACGCCATGGAGCTGCTGGGCCTCTACGACCAGGCCGCCGAAATCAACGTGACCCCGGACCGCGGCTACGCGTTCTCCCTTCGCGGCGTGGCGCGCGAATACGCCCACGCCACCGGCACGGTGTTCACCGATCCCGCGTCCAGGGTCAACGCCCCGGCTTCCCTCTCCGGCGGCTACGGTGTCAAGATCAACGACGACGCCCCCATCTACGGCAAGCCCGGCTGCGACCGCTTCGTGGCACGCACCGTCCGCGGCGTGGACGCCACCAGGCCCACCCCGCCGTGGATGTCCTCCAGGCTTCGATTGGCCGGAATCCGTTCCATCTCGCTGCCGGTGGACATCTCGAACTACGTGATGCTCGAACTCGGCCAGCCGCTGCACTTCTACGACCAGGACAAGCTGTCCGGCGACATCGTGGTGCGCCGGGCCGTGGCGGGGGAGAAGCTGACCACCCTCGACGGCAAGGAGCGTTCGCTCGACGCCGAGGACCTGCTGATCACGGACGCCTCCGGCCCCATCGGCGTCGCCGGTGTCATGGGCGGCGCCTCCACCGAGGTCTCCGACACCACCTCAACGGTCCTGATCGAGGCAGCCCACTTCGAGGAAGTCTCCATCGCCCGCTCCCGCCGGCGCCACAAGCTGCCGTCCGAAGCGTCCAAGCGCTTCGAACGCGGTGTGGACTGGCAGGTCGCGAACATAGCGGCCCAGCGCGCCGTCGATCTCCTCGTGGAGCTGGCCGGCGGTACGGCCGACGAGGCCGGCACCGACGTCGGCACCGCGCCGGACGCTGTGACCATCGCCCTGCCGGCGGAATTCCCCGCCGCCCGGATCGGCATCGACTTCACAGAAGAGCAGATCGTCACGTCCCTTGAGGACCTTGGTGCAGTCCTCGAAAAGACCGACGCCGGCTGGACCGTCACCGCGCCGAGCTGGCGGAACGACCTGGAAACCAAGGAGGACCTCTCCGAGGAAGTGGCCCGCCTGGTGGGCTACGACCAGATCCCGGCGACCCTGCCGGTGGCGCCTCCCGGCCGCGGCCTGACCCGCGTGCAGCAGCAGCGCCGCCGCTTGGTCCAGGCGCTGGCGGACGCCGGCCTGACCGAGGTCCTGGCCTACCCGTTCGTTTCGAAGGCCGCCAACGACACGTTCGGTGTGGCCGAGGAGGGTGCACCCCGGACGGCGGTCAAGCTGGCCAACCCGATCAGCGAGGAGCACGGCTACCTGCGCACGTCGGTGCTGCCGGGCCTGCTGGAGGTCGCCAAGCGCAACCATTCCCGCGGCTTCCGCGACCTCGCCGTCTTCGAGGCCGGCATGGTCTTCCTGCCCGGTGACACGCTGGGCACGCCGTCCATTCCGCCGCTGGGCGTCAAGCCAAGCGATGAGGTGCTTGACGCGCTGTACGACGGCGTTCCGGACCAGCCGCTGCACGTCGCGGCCGTGCTGACCGGCCATGATTCCCCGGCTGCCGCAGGTCACGCGCCGAGGCAGTGGGACTGGGCCGACGCCCTGGACATCGCACGCTTGGCCGGCGACGTCCTTGGTGTGGAGCTTGTGGTCACCCAGGGCCGGCACCAGGCGTTCCACCCGGGCCGCGCCGCGCAGCTTTCGCTGCGCTCCGGCGAGGTCGTGGGGTATGCCGGTGAACTGCACCCGAAGCTCCTGGCCGCGCACGATGTCCCGGCGCGGTCCGTCGCGCTGGAACTGAACGCGGATGCACTGTTCGAGGCTGCGGCCGACGTCGTGGTGGCCCGCCACATCTCCACCTTCCCTGTGGCCACCCAGGACGTGGCCCTCGTCGTGCCCCAGGCCGTCCCCGCCGACGACGTGCTGGCCGCGCTGCGTGAAGGCGCCGGCGAGCTCCTGGAGGACGTCGCCCTGTTCGATGTCTACTCGGGGAAGGGAATCGAGGATGGCAAGAAGTCCCTTGCCTTCGGCCTCCGGTTCCGCGCCACCGACCGGACCCTGACGGCTGACGAGGCGTCGGAGGCGCGGGAGCACGCCGTCGCCGCCGCAGCCGAGCGGTTCGGCGCCGTCCAGCGGTAAGCGTGCAGATGAACCTGTCCAGCGCTAGCTGACCATAAAGAAAGACCACGCCATTGGGCGTGGTCTTTCTTTATGCCGCAAAACCCAAAACCAGGGGCCGCAAAACTATGGCTTACGGCAGCGGCGGCAAAGCCTCTTCGTACAGCCATGGATGCAGCAGCGTCTCCGTGTCCAGCCCCGTAACGCGGTTGGCCGTCAGGATGAACTCGGGCGTCGACACGGAGCTGTGGGCGTGTGTCCGTGTCCATTCCTGCAGCAGCGCGAAGAATGTGAGGTCCCCGCAGCGGCGGCGCAGGGCGTGCAGGGCCAGTGCTCCCCGCTTGTAGACCCTGTCGTCAAACATGAGTTCCGGGCCGGGATCGCCCACCAGGATGTCCTGGGCTTCCGCGTCGAGCCGCCGCCAGGCTGCACGCGCCCGCTCGTGGGCGGGCATCACGCCGGCTTCTTCGGACCAGATCCACTCCGCGTAGCAGGCGAACCCCTCGTGCAGCCAGATGTCGTTCCAGGCGCGGAGCGTCAGCGAGTTCCCGAACCACTGGTGCGCCAGTTCATGTGCGATCAGGCGCTGTGACTCCCACCCGGTGTCAAGATGGTTGCGGCCCAGGATGGAGAGTGACTGGGCCTCGAGCGGAATTTCCAGTTCATCGGCGGTGACCACCACCGTGTATTCGGGGAATGGATAGGGGCCGAAGCGGCTCACGAAGGTGCTCATCATGGCTTCCTGCCGGCCCAGCGCTGTCTCAGCCCGGGCCACCAGGTGCGCCGGTGCCGCGACGAACTGGGGCACGCCGGCCGAGTCCGGCAGCCCCACCAGCCCGTACCGGCCGATCTGGATGGTGGCCAGGTACGTCGCCATCGGTTCGCGCTGCTCATAGACCCAGGTCTGGCGGCTTGACCTCACGGCCTGCCCCACGAGGAGGCCGTTGCAGACAGCCCGGTAACCGGCGTCGGTGGTGACGGCGATGCGGTAGCTGGCTTTGTTCCGGGGGTGGTCGTTGCAGGGGAACCAGGACGGCGCTCCGTTGGGCTGGCCGGCGACCAGGACGCCGTCGGTCAGCTCCTCCCAGCCAACTTCGCCCCACAGCCCACGCCTTGGCTGCGGGTTGCCGTCATAGCGGATCTCCAGGCTGAATTCCGAGCCGGCCTCGAGGGGCTGTTCGCAGTGAACCACCAGCTGTTCCGCCCGTTGGGTGTACTTCCGCACCCGGGCGCCGTTCAGCTGGATCTTCAGGGCGCGGAGGCCGGTCATGTCGAGTACGACGGCGGCCGTGCGGCGCGCTGCCACAGCGGCCAGGACTGCGCGGCCGGTCAGGCGGTTGCTGGCAAGCTTGTAGTCCAGCTCCAGTTCATAGTGCAGGACGCGGTAGGCATCCGTTCCGTGGCCCGGGACGTACGGATCCCCGGTGGCAGGGGCGCCGGCAGAGAGGACGGCGGCCGGGCCGGGCAGTTCTCCGGAGCTCATTCTGCGTATGACTTCCTTTAGCTGTGGTGGCCGCTACTTAAGGCGGGCTATTTGAGTCGCGGTGCGGGAACGGCGGGACCGGTCCACGGGCTGACCGGATTGCCCATCCAGTACGTCCCCGCCGGAACGGTCTCACCCCGCATCACCAGTGACGCCGGACCGACGGTCCCGCCCTTGCCGATCCTCGCCTGCGGCAGAATCACGCCGTGCGGGCCCATCGTCGCCCCGTCTTCGAGACTAACAGTGTCAATGCTCATGATGCGGTCGTGGAAGAGGTGGGTCTGGACAACGCAGCCGCGGTTGACGGTGGAGCTGGCGCCGAGCGTCACGAGGTCCGCCTCGGGAAGCCAGTAACTTTCACACCATGTGCCCCGGCCGATCCTGGCACCGAGGGCACGCAGCCACCAGACGAGGGCCGGGGTGCCGCTGGCGGAGCGGGCAAACCACGGCGCGCTCACCATCTCGATGAACGTGTCCACCACCTCGTTGCGCCAGATGAAGGAGCTCCACAGCGGGTGTTCGCCGGCTTTGATCCTGCCCACCAGCAGCCACTTGGCCGCCACGGAGCAGCCTGCCGCCACCCCGCCCGCGAGGAGGAGGACCATGCCGCCGAGAACAGCCGCTGCGCCGTAGCCCAGGGCGGTGGCGAGCCAGTCGAAAACGAGCAGCACGCCAAGGGCCAGGCCAACCGTCAGGACCACCGGCACAAACCGGCACAGTTCCCACAGGCTCCTGGCCACCTTGAGTTTGGCCGGCGGCTGGAAGGTGCGGGTGCTGTCGGAGGCCACCGCCGTACGCCGGAGCCGGACCGGCGGGCTGCCCAGCCAGGACGTGCCTGACTTGGCCTTGCCCGGCGTCGCCGAGAGGACGGCGACCAGGGAGTTCTTTGGCACGCTGCGCCCGGCCGCGGTCATGCCGGAGTTGCCAAGGAAGGAGCGCTTGCCGATTTTCGCCGGCGCGATCCGCATCCATCCTCCGCCGAGCTCATACGGGGCCACCATGGTGTCGTCGGCGAGGAACGCGCCGTCGCCTACTGTGGTCATGCGCGGCAGCAGCAGGACGGTCGAGGCCTCGACATTCTTGCCGACCTTGGCCCCCAGCAGCCTCAGCCAGACCGGAGTGAACAGGCTGGCGTAGATCGGGAACAGCAGGTCCCGTGCCATGTCCAGCACCCGCTCGGTGGCCCACACCTGCCAGCCGACGCGGCTGCGGACCCGGTAGTAGCCCTCGCTCAGGCCGAGGCCCAGCAACCTGGTGGTGGCCAGGATCAGCAGCATGGTGGCGAGGAACCACGTCAGCGCGGCGAGGGGAAGGGACGCCAGTACCTCCGGCAAGGCACTGAGCAGCGAGTCGTGGCCCCTGATGAACAGGAAAACCACGAGGGCTGCCGCCACGGCTGAAGCGTAGGGAATCAGGGCGAGGATGGCGGACGCGGCAGCAAAGGCCGTGAACCAGAGGCGGCCCAGCAGCGAACTGGCCGGCTGTGCCGCGGGCCAGTCATGCTTCGCCTTGCCCCGCCGTTCGGCCGGGGAACCTGCCACCACCTGGCCGGACTTGACCTTGCCCAGCACGGCGGAGCCGGGTTCCACCTGACCGCCGGCGCCGATGCTGGCGCCGGGCATCAGGGTGCTGCGGGCTCCCACCGTGGCGTCCGCCCCGACGTGGATGTGGCCGATGCGGACAATGTCGCCGTCGATCCACCACCCGGACAGGTCCACCTCGGGTTCGATGTTGCAGCCCCGGCCCAGGGCCAGGAAGCCGGTCACCGGGGGAAGCGAATGTAAGTGGACGTCCCGCCCCACCTTCGCCCCGAGTGCCCGTGCGTAGTAGGGCACCCAGGGAGCACTGGCGAGGCTGACCGCGCCGGCCAGGTCCTGGATCTGTTCGGCCAGCCAGAGGCGGAGGTGCACTTTGCCTGCCCGGGGGTAGGTTCCTGGCACCACGTTCCGAAGCAGGAGGCGGGCCGCGGCAACAGAGATGGCCATCCGCCCCAGCGGGCTGACGAAGACCAGCCAGGACGCGGCCACCCACCACCATGACACGGTGGGGGCTGCGGTGAACCCGGCAAGCGCAAACAGGACGTTGTTGGCCGCCATCAGGTAGGTCAGCCAGCGCATGCCCGCCAGGATGTGCAGCGGTATGCCCATGAGCGTCTGGAAGACCTGCGACTTCAGGGCCGTGGGGCGGACCGGCCGTTCCGGGGCCGGTCCCGCTGAGACGCCGTCGGGCAGCGACTGGCGGGCCGCCTCGATCAGCGCGCCGATGCGCGGGGTGGCGTAGATGTCCGACACGGTGATCGTGGGGTAGCGGACGCGCAGTGCGGAGACGAGCTGCGCCGCGGCCAGCGAACCGCCGCCGTGGGCAAAAAAGTCCGCGTCGAGGCCGGCGACGCTGCTGCCCAGCACCGCCTGCCACTGCCCAACGATCCACTGGGCGTCCTCCGGCAGGTTCAGCGGCGCGGCGTCTGCGGCTGCCGCGCCCGCTCCGGGCAGGGGCCAGGGCAGCGCATGCCGGTTGACTTTCCCGCTCGTTTTCGTGGGCAGGGTGTCGACGACGGTGAGTAGCGGAATGAGCGGAGCCGGAAGTGTGGCGGACAGCAGCTCACGGAACGCGGCAAGGTCCAAGGAAGCATGGTCCGGCGCTCCGTTCAGGACAGCCGGTGCCAGGTAACCCACCAGGACCTGGTTGCCGGCCGCCGTCGTGCGGACAGCGGCGGCGGCGCCCGCAACGCCAGGGAGGGACTGCAGGGCAGCGTCGATCTCACCGAGCTCGATCCGGCGGCCGCCCAGCTTGACCTGTTCGTCGGCACGTCCCATGAAGATCAGGCCGGCGCGCTCAAAGCGGACCAGGTCGCCGGAACGGTAGGCGCGCTCCCACCCCAGCGATGGCATCGGGGCGTATTTCTCCGCATCCTTCTGCGGGTCGAGGTACCGGGCCAGCCCCACGCCGCCGATGATGAGCTCGCCCACCTCGCCCTCGTCCACCGGGATGCCGCCGGCGTCCACCACCGCCAGGTCCCAGCCGTCCAGGGGGAGCCCTATCCTCACCGGTCCAGTGCCGCCCAGCGGAGCGGCGCACGCCACGACTGTTGCCTCGGTGGGCCCGTAGGTGTTCCACACTTCGCGGCCGTCCACGGCAAGGCGCTCGGCCAGTTCCGGCGGGCAGGCCTCGCCGCCGAAGATGAGCAGCCGGACGTTCTCCAGGGCCTCCGCCGGCCACAGCGCCGCGAGCGTGGGAACAGTGGACACCACCGTGATGCCGTGATTGATCAGCCACGGTCCCAGGTCCATGCCGGTGCGGACCAGGGCCCGCGGGGCAGGCACGAGGCAGGCGCCGTGGCGCCAAGCGAGCCACATCTCTTCACACGACGCGTCGAACGCCACCGACAGCCCCGCGAGCACACGGTCCTGCGGCCCCACCGGATCGTCCTGCAGGAAGATGCGGGCCTCCGCGTCCACGAACGCTGCCGAGGAGCGGTGCTGCACCGCCACGCCCTTGGGCTTCCCGGTGGAACCGGACGTGAAGATGACCCAGGCGTCGTCGTCGGGCGCGGCCTGGCGCGGTGCCGGGAAGGGGCGCGCACGCTTGCTGTCCGTGACGATCTCGCCGTTAGCCCGCAGGATGCCGGATACCCGGGCTTCACCGAACACCAGCTTGGCCCGCTCGTCGGGATCGTCCGCGTCCACGGGGACGTAGGCGGCGCCGATCATCAATACAGCCAAGATTGAGATGTAGAGCTCGTTGGTGCCGGAAGGGATCCGCACCCCGATCTTGTCTCCGGCTCCGAGGCCAGCCTGGTGGAGCCGCCGGCCCGCGGCCTTCACCTCCGCCAGGAGCTGGGCGTAGCTCAGCGAGCAGCGGCCGTCGTCGAGCGCCGAAGCATCCGGGAAACGTGCGGCGGTATCGGTGAGGATGTCCACCAGGGTCCGCTCCGGCGGGGCGGCGGCAGTGCCGGTGAGTTGCGGCGCGTGCACTTGGGCCGCGTGCACGTCTGCCGCCGCCGGTCCGGCGTCAGAGGGAACGGTCGTGTCCAGCGTTTTCGGCAGGGGCTCAATCACGGCTGGATTCTCTCCCGGCAAGATGAACGGAAGGTGACATCGTTTCCCCTCCGTTCATCCGGCGCTGCATTGTTACGGGTTTAGGGGAGCAACAGAACTTTGCCGGTGGTGCGCCGGCCCTCGAGGTCCTCGTGTGCCCGGCGGGCCTCAGCCAGCGGATAGGTGGTGCCGATGCGGACGTTGAGGCTGCCGTCGGCCGCGGCACCGAAGATTTCCGTGGAGCGCCAGAGGCGCTCCTGGGGGTTACCGAGGAAGTGGGCCAGCGACGGGCGTGTCAGGGTCAGTGAGCCGCCGGCGTTGAGCCGCTGCGGATCCACCGGCGGGACCGGGCCGGACGCGGCACCGAAGAGCACCAGCGAACCCCGGGTGCGGAGGCTCGCCAGCGAGCCGTCGAACGTATCCTTCCCCACGCCGTCGTACACCACGTTCACGCCGGCGCCGTGGGTCAGGTCCCGGACGGCGCCGGCGAAGCCGTCGTAGCGCAGCACCTCGTCGGCGCCGGCACCCCGTGCCAGGGATTCCTTCTCATCCGTGGACACGGTGGTGATGACGCGGGCGCCGCGGGCCTTCAGCAGCTGGATCAGCAGCAGGCCGACGCCGCCGGCGCCGGCGTGGACCAGCACGTTGTGCCCGGGCTCAACGCGGAACGAGGAGTTGATGAGGTAATGGGCGGTCATGCCCTGGAGAGGGAGTGCCGCGGCGGTCTGATCGTCGACGGCGTCCGGCACGGGCAGCGCCTTCGCGGCGTCCAGCACGATGTACCCGGCGTAGCATGCGGTTCCTTCGGCCGTGGCCACCCGGTTGCCCACGGTGTAGTCCTCCACACCCTCGCCGATCTCCTCGACGACGCCGGCCGCTTCCGATCCCGGCGTGAACGGGTAGGCCACCTTGTAGGTGCCGCTGCGCTGGTAGGTTTCGATGAAGTTGACGCCGGTTGCCGCGACCTTCACCAGCAGCTGGCCGGGGCCGGGGACCGGGCGGTCGATCTCCGTGAAGTCCAGAACGTCCGGTCCGCCCGGCTGCCGGGCGACGATGGCGTGCGTCATGGAATTTCTCCTTTTCCGGGCCGGGACCTCCGGCACCCTTCCTCACTTCATCCTAGGGACCGGGCCGGTACAGGCGAAGTCGGGCGGAACCCGGCGTAAGGAGGCGCGGCTCCTCTATGCTCAGGCGCGGCAACTTTATGCATAAATATCGGTACCTATGCATAGTCTTGCTGTATAGTCGTCTTCATGACTATTTCTGTTGCCGTTTCCGGCGCCAGCGGCTACGCCGGCGGCGAAGTTCTCCGCCTCCTGGCCGGCCATCCGGACGTCACCATCGGAGCCATCACGGCACACAGCAACGCCGGTTCCAGACTAGGCGAACTGCAGCCGCATCTCCATGGCCTGGCCAGCAGGATTCTCGAGGACACCAGCGTGGAGAACCTGTCCGGGCATGACGTCGTGTTCCTTGCCCTCCCGCACGGGGCGTCCGCCGAGATCGCGGCCAAGCTTCCCGAGGGCACGGTGGTGATCGACGCCGGTGCGGACCACCGCCTGGAGGACGCCGCCGCGTGGGAAAGGTTCTACGGCTCGGCGCACGCCGGGACGTGGCCGTACGGCCTGCCTGAACTGCCCGGCCAGCGTGAAAAGCTCAAGGGCGCCAACCGTATCGCGGTTCCGGGCTGCTACCCGACGTCGGCGCTGCTCGCCCTCACGCCGGGCTTCGCCGGCGGACTGCTGGAGGGCAACGACGTGGTCATCGTCTCAGCCTCCGGCACCTCCGGGGCCGGCAAGGCCGCGAAGGTGAACCTGATCGGCTCCGAGGTCATGGGGTCCATGAGCCCCTACGGCGTGGGCGGCGGCCACCGGCACACGCCCGAAATCGAGCAGGGCCTGTCCAACGCCTCCGGCGAGCCGGTGACGGTTTCCTTCACGCCCACCCTCGCGCCCATGAGCCGGGGCATCCTCACCACCGCAACCGCACGGGTCAAGCCCGGCGTCGGCGCGGAGGAACTGCGCCGTGCCTGGGCGGAAGCGTACGACGACGAGCCCTTCGTCCACCTGCTGCCCGAGGGCCAGTGGCCCACCACCAAGTCAGTGCAGGGCTCCAACCATGCCGCCATGCAGCTGGCCTACGACGCACACGTCGGGCGCGTCATTGTCACGTGCGCCATCGACAACCTGACCAAAGGCACCGCCGGTGGAGCGGTGCAGTCCATGAACATTGCCCTTGGCCTGCCGGAAACCGCCGGCCTCAACCTGCAGGGAGTAGCCCCGTGACCGTTACCGCACCCAAGGGATTCCGCGCCTCCGGCGTCACGGCCGGACTCAAAGCCTCCGGCAACCCGGACCTCGCCCTCGTGGTCAACGACGGACCCTCCAAGGCAGCAGCCGCCGTCTTCACCTCCAACCGGGTAGCCGCAGCCCCCGTCCACTGGTCACGCCAGGTGGTCTCGGACGGCCGCGTCGACGCCGTCATCCTCAACTCCGGCGGAGCCAACGCCTGCACCGGCCCGCAGGGCTTCCAGAACACGCACACGACGGCGGAGAAAACGGCCGAGGCGCTGGGCCTGTCCGCCACCGACGTCTTTGTCTGTTCCACCGGTCTGATCGGCGAGCAGCTGCCCATGGACAAGATCGTCCCCGGCATCGACGCCGCGGCAGCTGCCCTGAGCGCCGACGGGGGAGCCGACGCCGCCACGGCGATCATGACCACCGACACGGTGTCCAAGCAGGCGGTCTTCACCGGCGCCGACGCCGAGGGAAATGAATTCACCATCGGCGGCATCGCCAAGGGCGCCGGCATGCTGGCGCCCGGGCTGGCCACCATGCTGGTGGTGCTCACCACGGATGCCGACGTCCAGCCGGAATTGCTCGATCTGGCCCTCCGCGACGCCACGCGCGTCACCTTCGACCGCGCCGACTCCGACGGCTGCATGTCCACCAACGACACCGTGGTGCTGCTGGCTTCGGGCGCCTCCAAGGCCGTTCCGTCCGACGGGGTCTTCGGCCAGGGCCTTACCCAGGTCTGCGCCGAGCTGGCCCGCAAGCTGATCGGTGACGCCGAGGGCGCCAGCCACGATATTGCGATCCGGACGTTCAACGCCGCCACCGAGCGCGACGCCGAGACGGTCAGCCGCGCCGTCGCCCGCTCCAACCTCTTCAAGGCAGCCATCTTCGGCAAGGACCCCAACTGGGGCCGGGTGCTCTCCGCCGTGGGCACGACCGATGCCGTGTTCGAGCCGGACCAGCTCAACGTGTCCATGAACGGCATCCAGATCTGCCAGAACGGCGGCATCGGCCAGGACCGTAAGCTGGTGGACCTGGAACCGCGTGAGGTGACCGTTGAGATCGACCTGCAGGCCGGCGAGGCGGAGGCCACGATCTGGACCAACGACCTCACGCACGACTACGTCCACGAGAACAGCGCCTACTCTAGCTAGATCCGCCGGCAACCCTGGAGAACCAGCCGCATGAACACCCAGACCCGCGAGTCAACGTCCATGAGTGATGCCCAAGACAAGGCAGGCACGCTCATCGAAGCCCTGCCGTGGATCCAGCGCTTCGCCGGAACCACCATGGTGATCAAGTACGGCGGCAACGCCATGGTCAACGACGAACTGCGCCGCGCCTTCGCCGAGGATGTCGTGTTCCTCCACCACGTGGGCATCCACCCCGTGGTGGTCCACGGCGGGGGCCCGCAGATCAACTCCATGCTGGGCAGGCTTGGCATTGAGTCGGAGTTCAAGGGCGGGCTGCGCGTGACCACGCCCGAGGCGATGGACGTGGTGCGGATGGTCCTCACCGGCCAGGTGGGCCGTGAACTGGTGGGCCTGATCAACTCGCACGGGCCGTACGCCGTCGGCATGTCCGGTGAAGACGGCGGCCTGCTGCGTGCCGTCCGCACCGGAACCGTGGTTGACGGCGAGGAGGTGGACCTCGGGCTCGTGGGCGAGGTGGTGGGTGTGGACCCCGCCGGCATCGTGGACATCCTCGACGCCGGCCGGATCCCCGTTGTCTCCACCGTCGCCCCGGAGATCACCGACGCCGGCGACGGTGTGCCCGGCACCGCCCGCTTCCAGCCCACCGGCCAGGTCCTGAACGTCAACGCGGACACCGCGGCCGCGGCTGTGGCCTCGGCACTGGGCGCCTCGAAGCTGGTCATCCTGACCGACGTCGAAGGCCTCTACGCCAACTGGCCGGATAAATCCTCGCTGATCTCCTCGCTGACGGCCTCCGAGCTGCGGGAGATGCTGCCCAGGCTCGAATCCGGCATGATTCCCAAGATGGCCGCCTGCCTGAAGGCCATCGACGAGGGCGTGGAAAGGGCACACATTGTGGACGGCCGGCTGCCGCACTCAATGCTTCTGGAAACATTTACGACGGCGGGAATCGGCACCCAGGTGGTCCCGGACGAGGAGACGAACGCATGAATACCGTGGAAAAGTCATCGGTGACCGATCTGGTCGAAACCAGCGGGCATGCAGGTTCCGAGTGGCTGGCGCGCTACTCGTCGTCGCTGATGGGCGTCTTCGGCACGCCGCAGCGGGTGCTGGTTCGCGGCGCCGGCTGCCTTGTCTGGGACGCTGACGGCAAGGAGTACCTGGACCTCCTCGGCGGCATCGCCGTCAACGCGCTCGGCCACGCCCACCCGTTCGTGACCTCGGTGATCTCCAGCCAGCTGGCCACCCTGGGGCACGTCTCCAACTTCTTCACCAGCCCCACCCAGATCGCCCTGGCCGAGAAGCTCCTGGAACTCAGTGCAGCGCCGGCCGGCTCCAAGGTGTTCTTCACCAACTCCGGCACCGAAGCCAACGAGGCCGCCTTCAAGCTGGCCCGCCGGAACTCAGGTTCTCCCGCCGGTGAGGCCGGCGGCAAGCCCCGCACCCGGATCATCGCGCTGGAGGGCGCATTCCACGGCCGGACCATGGGAGCGCTGGCGCTCACTGCGAAGGAGGCCTACCGCGCCCCCTTCGAGCCCGTGCCCGGGGGAGTGGAGCACATTCCGTTCGGGGACATCGACGCCCTGCGCAACGCGGTCGACGACACCGTGGCAGCCGTTTTCCTGGAGCCCATCCAGGGCGAAGCCGGCGTCCGGCCGCTGCCGGCCGGCTACCTGAAGGCCGCCCGCGAGGTCACCGCAGAGGCCGGTGCCCTGCTGATCCTGGACGAGGTGCAGACCGGCATCGCACGCACGGGCAAGTGGCTGGCCAGCGAGGACGCCGGGATCGTGCCGGACGCCGTCACCCTTGCCAAGGGCCTCGGCGGCGGCTTCCCGATCGGCGCGCTCGTGACGTTCGGCGAGCAGACGTCGTCGCTCCTGTCCGCGGGGCAGCACGGCACCACCTTCGGCGGGAACCCGGTGGCCACCGCCGCTGCACTGGCCACGCTGCACGCCATCGAAAGCCAGCACGTGCTGGACAACGTCCGCACCGTGGGTGAGCACGTCCGGAAGGCGCTGGCCGCCGTCGACGGTGTCACCGAGGTGCGCGGCGAGGGACTGCTGATCGGCTTCGACCTGGACGCCGACGTCGCCCCCGCCGCCGTGACCGCAGCCCTGGACGCCGGCTTCATCATCAACAGCCCCGGCCCGCGCACCATCCGCCTGGCGCCGCCGCTCATCCTGACCACCGAGCAGGCGGACCGTTTCCTGGCCGCCCTTCCGGCCATCCTGCAAACCGCAAAGGACGCACAGTGACTTCCACCATCCGCCATTTCCTGAAGGACACGGACCTCACCCCTGCCGAGCAGGCGGAAGTCCTGGAGCTCGCGGGCCGCATGAAGGCGGCGCCGTACAGCGTCCAGCCGTTCGCCGCGGAAGGCAGCGGCCGCAAGACTGTGGCTGTCATCTTCGACAAGACCTCCACCCGGACCCGGGTCTCCTTTGCCACCGGCGTGGCGGACATGGGCGGCAACGCCCTGATCATCAACCCTGGCGAGGCACAGATCGGCCACAAGGAATCGGTCGAGGACACCGCCAAGGTCCTCGAGCGCATGGTCTCCACCATTGTGTGGCGGACCGGCGCGCACTCCGGCCTCGTTGCCATGGCGGAAAACTCCAAGGTTCCGGTCATCAACGCCCTGTGCGACGACTACCACCCCTGCCAGCTGCTGGCTGACCTGTTGACGGTCAAGGAGCACAAGGGCGAACTCAAGGGCCTCACCATGGCGTACCTCGGCGACGCCGCCAACAACATGGCCAACTCCTATCTGCTGGCCGGCGTCACGGCCGGCATGCACGTCCGCATCGCCGGCCCGGAGGGCTACCTTCCTGCCGCGGCCATTGTGGCCGCCGCCCAGGAACGTGCCGCCGAGACCGGCGGCTCCGTCCTGATCACCACCGACGCGGCGGAGGCACTCAAGGGAGCCGACGTCGTCGCCACCGACACCTGGGTCTCGATGGGCCAGGAAACGGAGAAGGAGGCCCGGCTGCAGCTGTTCCGTGAGTACTCCGTGGACGAGGCCGCGCTGGCGCAGGCCGCCGCTGACGCCGTCGTGCTGCACTGCCTGCCCGCCTACCGCGGCTACGAAATCTCGGCCGGCGTGATTGACGGCCCGCAGTCCATCGTGTGGGACGAGGCGGAGAACCGGCTGCACGCGCAGAAAGGGCTCATGGCCTGGCTCATGCACCGGTCCGGGCTGGCGTTCGTCGACGGTCTTGCTCCCGTTGAAGGCACCGGGGAGAGCACGTTCTAGTGTCCACCAACCCGGCCGCCCCGGGCGCGAGCCCGGCCACCAAGACGGCCCGCCAGGCGCGGATCACAGCGATCCTGACCGGCGAGTCGGTGCGGTCCCAGGCCGAGCTCGCGGCGCTGCTCGCCGACGACGGCGTGCAGGTCACCCAGGCCACGCTGTCGCGTGACCTCGTGGAGCTTGGCGCCGTCCGGGTCCGGGGCAAGTCGGGCGTGTTGGTGTACGCCGTACCCGGTGAAGGCGGGGAGCGGGCGGCCAAGAGCGGGGTCAGCCAGGAAATCCTCGATGCCCGGCTGGCGCGGCTCTGCGGGGAGCTCCTGGTCACGGCCGAGGCATCGGCCAATCTCGTGGTGCTTCGCACACCGCCGGGCGCGGCGAACTTCCTCGCCCTCGCCATCGACCATTCGGTGATGCCATCGATCCTGGGAACCATTGCCGGGGACGATACTGTGCTGCTCGTGGCCCGGGACCCGCTGGGCGGGCCGGACCTGGCCGCCCGGTTTCTGCAGCTCGCCGAGGAAGCCGGCACCGGCCAGTAGCGTCCGGCCGCTTTCTTCCCCGGCAAATTTTGACACAGGCAAACACAACAAAAACAAACAACTAAGGAGCATGTTCCGTGACTGAGCGTATTGTTCTGGCCTACTCAGGTGGCCTGGATACTTCCGTAGCCATCGGCTGGATCGGTGAAGCCACCGGCGCCGAGGTCATCGCCGTGGCGGTCGACGTCGGACAGGGCGGCGAATCGCTGGAGACCATCCGCCAGCGCGCCCTCGGCTGCGGCGCCGTCGAGGCCTACGTGGCCGACGCGTCCGACGAGTTCGCCAACGAATACTGCGTGCCCACGCTGAAGGCCAACGCCCTCTACCAGGGCCACTACCCGCTGGTTTCCGCGATCTCCCGCCCGGTCATCGTCAAGCACCTGGTCAAGGCCGCCCGTGAATTCGGCGCCACCACCGTGGCCCACGGCTGCACCGGCAAGGGCAACGACCAGGTCCGGTTCGAAGTGGGCATCCAGACCCTCGGCCCGGACCTGAAGTGCATCGCGCCGGTCCGCGACCTCGCCCTGACCCGCGACAAGGCCATCGCCTTCGCCGAGGAAAAGGGCCTGCCGATCGAGACCACCAAGAAGAACCCGTACTCGATCGACCAGAACGTCTGGGGCCGCGCCGTCGAAACCGGCTACCTCGAGGACATCTGGAACGCCCCCACCAAGGACATCTACGACTACACCGCCACGCCGGAATTCCCGCCGGCACCGGACGAAGTCACCATCTCCTTCGAAGCCGGTGTTCCGGTAGCGATCGACGGCGTCAAGGTCACCCCGCTGCAGGCGATCAAGGAACTCAACCGCCGCGCCGGCGCCCAGGGCGTGGGCCGCATCGACGTCGTCGAGGACCGCCTGGTGGGCATCAAGTCCCGCGAAATCTACGAGGCACCCGGTGCCATGGCGCTGATCACCGCGCACAAGCACCTCGAGGACGTCACCATCGAGCGCGAGCAGGCCCGCTTCAAGGCCACCGTTGGCCAGCGCTGGGCAGAGCTCGTCTACGACGGCCAGTGGTTCTCCCCGCTGAAGCGCTCCCTGGATGCCTTCATCGAGGACACCCAGCGCTACGTCACCGGCGACATCCGCATGGTGCTGCACGGCGGCCAGGCGATCGTCAACGGACGCCGCTCCGAGACCTCGCTCTACGACTTCGACCTCGCCACCTACGACACCGGCGACACGTTCGACCAGTCCATGGCGCGCGGCTTCATCGAGCTTTGGGGCATGTCCGCCAAGGTTGCCTCCGGCCGCGACATCCGCGTCGCAGGAAAGTAGCCCCGGTGGGGAGCGAAAGCACCAAGTCGGAGGCGACGAATACCGGCGCCCTCTGGGGCGGCCGGTTCGCCGGCGGCCCCGCCGATGCCCTCGCGGCGCTGAGCAAGTCGACGCACTTCGACTGGCGCCTGGCCCGCTACGACATCGCAGGGTCCAAGGCGCACGCCCGCGTGCTGCACAAGGCCGGGCTGCTGGATGGCGCCGAACTTGAAGGCATGCTCGCAGCCCTGGACCAGCTGGACGCGGACGTCGCTTCGGGCGCCTATGTCCCGGCGGAATCCGATGAGGACGTGCACGGTTCACTGGAGCGCGGCCTGATCGAGCGCGCCGGAACGCAGCTGGGCGGCAAGCTCCGGGCCGGGCGTTCGCGCAACGACCAGGTGGCCACGCTGGGCCGCATGTTCCTGCGTGACCACGCCCGGATCATCGCCCGCGGCGTGTTGGCCACCATCGACGCGCTGGTGGAGCAGGCCAAAGCCCACCCCGGCGTGGCAATGCCCGGCCGCACCCACCTGCAGCACGCCCAGCCCGTCCTGCTCAGCCACCATCTCCTGGCCCACGCCTGGGCCCTGCTGCGCGATGTGCAGCGGCTCCAGGACTGGGACAAGCGGGCCGGCGTGTCGCCGTACGGCTCGGGGGCGCTGGCCGGTTCCTCGCTGGGCCTGGACCCCGAGGCTGTTGCCGCGGACCTGGGCTTCTACTCGGCCGTCCACAACTCGATCGACGGCACCGCGTCCCGCGATGTCTTCGCCGAGTTCGCCTGGGTGTCCGCGATGATCGGTGTGGACCTGTCCCGGATCTCGGAGGAAGTTATCTTCTGGGCCACCAAGGAATTCTCCTTTGTCACGCTGCACGATTCCTACTCCACGGGGTCGTCCATCATGCCGCAGAAGAAGAACCCGGACGTGGCGGAACTGGCCCGCGGCAAGGCCGGCCGCCTGATCGGCGACCTCACCGGCCTGCTGGCAACCCTGAAGGGGCTGCCGCTCGCGTACAACCGCGACCTGCAGGAGGACAAGGAACCGGTGTTCGACGCCGCCGACACGCTGGAGCTGCTGCTGCCGGCAGTCTCGGGCATGATCGCCACGCTGAAGTTCAATGCCGACCGGATGCAGTCGCTGGCCCCGCAGGGCTTCGCGCTGGCCACGGACATCGCCGAGTGGCTGGTCCGGCAGGGCGTGCCCTTCCGCGAGGCGCACGAACTGTCCGGCGCGGCCGTCAAGCAGGCTGAAAGCCGCGACGTGGAACTGTGGGACCTGACGGACGGGGAGTATGCCGCCATTTCGGAGCACCTCACCCCGGAGGTCCGCAGCGTCCTGAGCACGGAAGGGTCCCTCAGCAGCCGGAACTCGCAGGGCGGCACGGCACCGGCCGCCGTCGAACGCCAGCTTGCAGCGCTGGAAGGCGAGCTCAACGGCGTCCGCGAGTACGCGGGGTAGTCCCACGTTCGCGAGGTGGCACTTGGTGGCGATGTTTTTCGGAAACACTGCCGCTAAGTGCCACCTCGCCGCGTTAACGGGCGGGCCCACGCCGGCGGGGACCGTTTAGGATGGCGGCATGACGGCAATCACACCTGACACCCTGCGGGCCGAACTCCACAAAGCCGCCGACGTCGTGACCTCCCTGGCAGCGAAACTCACCGAGGCTGACGTCCCGGCTCCCTCGGCCCTTCCGGGATGGACCCGCGGGCATGTCCTCGCGCACATCGCCGGCATCTCGAACGCGATGGCACGGCAGCTCGAATACGCCGCGCGCGGGGAGACGGTGGAACTGTACGACGGCGGCTATGACGGCCGCACGAAAGCTATCGAAATGAGCGCGGGGCATGCCTTGGCCCAGCACCGCGCCGACGTGGACTCGGCGCTGGAGCGGGCGCTGCGGGCCTTCGATGCGCTGGACGCGCATAGTGGCGCGGGCGGCTGGCACGCGCCCATTTCGTACCGCGGGGGAGTGGTGCTGGACGGCGGCTTTGCGCTGTGGCGCGAGCTGGTGATCCACACCTCGGACCTCAACACCGGCCGCGGCCCGGAAACGTGGAGCAGGCCGTTCTGCGAGCACCTGTTCAGCTTCCTGGCCGCCCGCGTGCCCGATGGCCAAAAGCTGGTGCTGCAGCCGCTCGGCCTGCCTCCGGTGACGATCGGACACGGCGGCCGCTCCACCGTCGTCAGCGGAATGGTCACCGACATCGCCGCCTGGCTCGCCGGACGGGAACCGTCGCTGGGCAGCCTGCGCGCCTCGGCCGCTGCCGACAGCGTCGACCTGCCGGAACTGCTGCCCTGGCCTTCCGGGGTGCCCGCCAGGTAGGCAAAGGGCTGTACCCAGCCGGCTCAGCTCAACCGGCGGAGAGCCCCTGCTTTTCGCGGGCCAGCAGGCTTTCCTTGATCCGCAGCCCCCAGCGGAAGCCGCCCATCGTGCCGTCCGTGCGGACCACCCGGTGGCACGGAACGAACAGCGCAGCGGCGTTGAAGGCGCAGGCACTGGCGGCGGCCCGGACCGCCTTGGCGTTGCCGGACAGCTCCGCGTATTCGGTGTAGGTCACCGGCGCCCCCGGACTGACGGTACGGAGCACATCCCAGGCATGGGCGCGGAAAGGGCCTGACTTCTGCAGGACGGGCACGCTCATGGCAGGCGCCGGATCGCCTGCGTAGAAGGCCTCCACGGCCGCGGAGATCGGGCCGAGGTGCTCTACTTCTTCGTACGCGTCCGGCAGCAATTGCGGATGGATCTGGCCCGTCAGGTCGTGGGCGTCGGCAGTCCATCCCGAGGCGAGGACCACGCCGTCGCGGGCGATGATGGTGAACGGTCCGTCTGGCGTCGTCATGGTGAGGAGCTGGGCTTTCATTGCACTGTTTCTTTCATGGCGCTGTCACTTTCACTTTTCATTGTTTGCGCCCTGCGGGCGGCGGAAGTTCTCGGCACGGCGGCGGCCGCACGCCAGAGGTGCATCGTGGCGTACGAACGCCACGGGCTGACTTCACGGAAGTCCGACGACGGCGCGGCGCCGCCTCCGCGTGCACCGGTCACCGGGCCCGCGTCGCCGGGATCACCGAAACCGGCGGAATCACTGAATTCAGCAGCCAGCGCCCGGATTCCATTGTGAACCGCGGCGTCGTTGGCGAGGAAGACATCCGGTGCCCCGATAACCCGCATGGCAACGTATCCCACGGTCCACGGCCCGACGCCGGGCAACGGCAGCAGCTTGGCGGACAGGGTGGGCAGATCGTCCCCGTAGCCATAGTCCAACTTTCCTTCAGCCAGTGCCGTGGCCGCGGCCAGCAGAGACTCTATCCTGCGCTGGGGGCCGCGGAGCAGTTCTGCTCCGGCTTCAGCGATCTGCGCGGGTGACGGGAACAGCCGTGAAAGCCCGTCGCCCGCGGCCGTGCTGGTACTGCCGGCAGCGGCCAGCTGCGTGAGGGCCGTGCGGGCTGCGGCCACGGTGATCTGCTGTCCCACCATGGCCCGGATCAGCAGTTCCTGCGGATCCAGCGCCCCTGGCAGGCGGATCCCCGGGGCAGCCGCGACGGACGCAGAAAGCCGGGGGTCGGCGCCAAGCGCGCCGTCGATGGCGACCGGATCCGCGTCGAGGTCGAACAGCCTGCGGACCCTGCTCAGCAGGGCCGGCAGGTCCCTCAGGTCCACCGCGCCGATGGTGAGCACCAGCGGCCGCCGGTGCGGTCCGCCGTCGTACTCCATTGTTTTACCAGCTACGGTGCCATTACCTGCCCCCGCATACTCCACGCTGAACCGCGCGTCCCCGTGCGGCAGCCGCAGCGTCCGGGAATACGACGATGCGGTTCCGGCCTCGATCCCCGGAATGGCACGGACGGACAGGAAGCTGAACACGCCCGGGTCGAACGGCTCGCGGTAGGGGAGAGCCAGCGTGAGCGAGGTGCTCGCGGGGGCCGGCGGATGGTGCCGGGCAGTGCCGCGCAGGGCTGTCGGCGTCATGTCGAACACCTCGGCAATGGTCTCGTTGAACTGGCGGACGCTGCTGAAACCCGCGGCGAAGGCAACGTCCGCGAGCTTCATCGTGGTGGACACCAGCAGCGTGCGCGCGGTCTGTGCCCTGCTGGCCCGGGCCAGGGACAGGGGACCGGCGCCGAGTTCGTGGCTGAGGATCCGGTTCAGCTGGCGGGACGAATAGCCCAGCCGTGCGGCCAGTCCCTCAACGCCGTCGCGGTTGATCACACCGTCGTTGATCAGGCGCATGGCGCGGCCGGCAATATCGGAGCGGAGGTTCCAGGCCGGTGTGCCCGGCACGGCCTCAGGCAGGCAGCGCTTGCACGCCCGGTAGCCGGCCTCGTGGGCGGCGGCAGAGGTTTCGTAGAAGGTAACGTTCTCCGCCTTGGGCGTCCGCGCCGGGCAGGAGGGCCGGCAATAGATGCCCGTGGTCCGCACCGCCGTATAGAACTGCCCGTCGAAGCGGGTGTCCCGCGCGTCGATGGCGCGGTAGCGCTGCCAGAAGTCCATGACTCCATCCTGCCAGCCGACGGAGGACGCTGCTAGCGGAAATCGGACATAGCCGTGGAGTCGCTTTTGCGCCGAAGCGGCCCTTGCCGGTGCTTCGGTAAAGTCGGGGCATGACCAGCAGCGGCCCTGTGCGGCAGTTCCTGTCCGGCGACGCGCGGGAAATCGCCCCGCAGCTTCTTGGCGCCGTCCTGACGCATGCCAGCGACGAAGGTTCGGTCGGCGTCCGGATCACAGAACTCGAGGCCTACATGGGACCCGTCGATTCACTGCACCCTGATCCTGGTTCCCACACGTACCGCGGGCCCACGCGCCGGAACGCCCCCATGTTCGGCCCGGCCGGCCACCTCTACGTCTACTTCACGTATGGCATGCATTACTGCGCCAACATCGTCTGCGGCCCGGCCGGCCACGCTTCCGCCGTGCTGCTGCGCGCGGGTGAAATCGTCGAGGGGCGGGAACTGGCGCTGGCGCGGCGGCCGACGTCGAAAGCGCCGAAGGACCTGGCCAGCGGACCCGCCCGGCTGGCCACGGCACTCGGGCTGACCACCGACGACAGCGGGCGGGACGCCCTGAGTTCCCCTTTCGGCCTGGTGCTGCCACACACACCTGCCGCCCACGTCAGCACCGGGCCCCGCGTCGGCGTTGCCGGGCACGGCGGCACGCACGACTATCCGTGGCGGTTCTGGCTGACGGGCGACCCCACCGTGTCCCGTTACAAGGCGGCGAAGGCGCGTCCGCCGCGGGCGTAGGCTTGACGCGTGAACCACAGCGAACCATCCACTGCGCCCAGGTCCCGTCCCGTTGATGAACTCATCGCCGGCCTCTGCGCTACCGTTCAGGACTATCCCAAGCCCGGCATCACCTTCAAGGACCTGACCCCCGTCTTCGCCGACGGCCCCGCGTTCCGGGCCGTTGTTGACGCACTCGTTGACCCTTTCAAAGGGCAGTTCGACGCCGTCGCCGGCGTCGAGGCGCGGGGCTTCCTGCTCGCCTCTGCCGCGGCCTACGCCACGGGCACCGGTGTTGTGACGGTTCGGAAGGCCGGAAAGCTGCCGCGCGAGGTGTATTCGGAGGACTATGCACTGGAATACGGCACGTCCACGCTGGAGCTTCACAAGACGGACCTGGCCCGCGGCAGCCGGGTGCTGATTCTCGACGACGTCCTCGCCACCGGCGGCACCCTCGGCGCTGCGGCACGCCTGTTTGAACGCTGCGGCGTCCACGTGTCCGGCGTGGGCGTGGTGATGGAACTCGGCGAGCTGCGCGGGCGCTCCGCTCTGGCCGGGCACCGCGTGCGGTCGCTGCTGCGCCTCTGAGATAACCTCTTTAAGCAGCTCAACAGCCGCCACGCCAGCCGAAATGGTTATAGAATGGACGGTCTGTCTTTTGCGATAGGGGAACGATGCACGACGCCGATTTGGCCCACGAACGGGACTATGTAGCCGGTCTGTATGCCCGGCTTGATGAGCTGCGCGAGGAAAAGCGCGCCCAGCTGGCGCAGGTGCGCCGCGCGGGAGCTGTCGGCACCATGCAGAACGTCTCCGAACGTGACGCCTTCGCGGCCCTGTACGAGGACCGCCTCGCCCAGCTTGACGCCGTCGACGACCGCCTGGTGTTCGGCCGGCTGGACCTGGACTCCGGCGAGGCGCAGTACATCGGCCGCATCGGACTCACCACCGAGGACCTCGTCCGGCTCATGGTCGACTGGCGTGCGCCGGAGGCCGGCCACTTCTACCAGGCCACCGCCTTCGACCGCCAGGGTGTCCGCCGGCGCCGCCACCTGATCCTGCAGGGCCGCGAGGTCAAGGCCATCGAGGACGACGTCCTGGATGCCGACATGCTCTCGGACGCCGACTCCCTGCAGGGTGAGGGAGCCCTGCTGGCCGCCCTGAACTCCAAGCGCACGGGCCGCATGTCGGACATCGTGGGCACTATCCAGTCCGAGCAGGACCGCATCATCCGATCCTCCATCTCCGGTGCCCTCGTGGTCCAGGGCGGCCCGGGCACCGGCAAGACCGCCGTGGCGCTGCACCGTGCCGCCTACCTCCTGTACACCCACCGTGACCGGCTCAAGTCCGCCGGCGTGCTGCTGGTGGGCCCGTCGTCGTCCTTCATGAAGTACATCGAACGCGTCCTGCCGTCGCTGGGTGAAACCGGCGTGGTCATGGCCAGCCTTGGCAGGCTCATGCCGGGCGTCAACGCGGTGCCGGAGCAGGAAGCCGACGTGGCTGCCATCAAGGGCCGGCTGGACATGGCCGAGGTCATCGCCAACGCGGTGGCCAACCGGCAGCGCATTCCGGCCGAAAACCGGATCCTGGAAGTGGACGGCCGCAAGCTGACCCTCACGCCGCGGCAGGTCCGGCGCGCCCGTGAACGCGCACGCTCCACCGGCAAGCCGCACAACGAGGCCCGCGTGACGTTCGTCAAGATCCTGCTCCGCGAGCTGACCGAGCAGATGACCGAACTCGTCGAGGCCGGCAACATCGGCAACAATGCCGACCGCTCCTATCTCGCCGAGGACGTCCGGACAGCCCGCGATGTGCGCATCGCGCTGAACCTGTGCTGGATGCCGATGACGCCCGAGAAGCTCGTGGGTGAACTCCTCAGCAAGCCCGCCCTCCTCGAAGCCTGCACCCCCGGGCTGACCGCCCGGGAGCGCGAGCTCCTGCTCCGGGCTCCGGATGCGCCGTGGACAGAGGCGGACGTTCCCCTGCTCGACGAAGCAGCCGAACTCCTCGGTGAACTGGATCCCGCTGCAGGCCGCGGCCTCGCCCAGCAGGAGCAGGACCGTGCCCGCGCCCTGGCCAACGCCCGGCAGACCCTGGTCAACATGGAATCGGCCGGCGTCGATGTCCTGATGTCCGCCGAGGAACTCGTTGAACAGAACGAGGAACGCGAAGCCCGGCTGACGGCCGCTGAGCGCGCCACCAGCGACCGCACCTGGGCCTTCGGTCACATCGTTGTCGATGAGGCGCAGGAACTGTCGCCGATGCAGTGGCGGCTCCTGGTCCGCCGCTGCCCGCTCAAGTCGTTCACCATTGTGGGGGACATCGCCCAGACCAGTTCCGTGGCCGGAGCGAAGTCGTGGCAGGGAGCCCTCGCCCCGATGTTCGGCGACCGCTGGCAGTTGGAGGAGCTGACGGTGAACTACCGTACGCCGTCGCAAATCGCCGAGGCAGCGGCCCGCATGGCCAACGCCGCCGGCCTCGTGGTCTCCGCCCCGAAGGCAGTCCGGGAAGGCCGCTGGTCGCCCATCATCGACCGCGTGGACAAAGGCAGCCTGGTACGCCGGCTGGTGGAGGTCCTTCCCGGTGAGCTGGAGGCGCTCGACGGCGGCCTGCTCGCCGTGATTGCCGACGGCGACCTGCTGCGGGAGGCCACGGCAGTCCTGCGCGCCGAGTACGGTTCCCGGCTGGGCACGGGCGCCGGCAGCTATGAACAGGACGTGGTGGTCATCAGCCCCCGCGAAGCCAAGGGACTTGAGTTCGACGGCGTCGTGGTCCTGGAGCCGAGCGCCATGCTGAACCACGAACATGGCAGGGTCGGCGATCTGTACGTCGCCATGACCCGCCCCACGCAGCGGCTTCGGCTGATCGCGGCCGCGGGCGTTCCTGCGGGCATCGAGCGCTGACACCGCCTGGCCGGCCCGGCCGTTCCCGGCCGGGCCGGTTGCGGCCGGCCAGCCTGCTTCATGCGGGCTCCGCGTGGCGCCGGTACTGCTAACTTAGAAGGCGTGTCACAACTAAACGACCTCGAATCCCAGCAGAACGACCCCAGCTTCGCCAACATCTGGCAGGAGCTCAAATGGCGCGGCCTCGTCCACGTATCCACCGACGAGGTGGAACTGGAGAAGCTGCTCGCCGGGGAACCGGTCACGTATTACTGCGGATTCGATCCCACGGCGCCAAGCCTCCACCTGGGGAACCTGGTCCAGCTCCTCCTCATGAGGCGCCTCCAGCTGGCCGGCCACAAGCCCCTCGGCCTCGTGGGCGGCTCAACCGGCCTGATCGGCGATCCCCGTCCGACGGCGGAACGCACCCTGAACACAAAAGACACCGTTTCTGAGTGGGTGGGCTACCTGCAGGCGCAGGTCCGCCGCTTCCTCAGCTTCGACGGCGCCAACGCCGCCCGGATGGTCAACAACCTCGACTGGACCGCGCCGCTGAGCGCGATCGATTTCCTCCGCGAGGTCGGCAAGCACTTCCGTGTGGGCACCATGCTGCGCAAGGACGCCGTGGCCTCACGCCTCAGCTCCGAGGAAGGCATCAGCTACACGGAGTTCAGCTACCAGATCCTGCAGGGCATGGACTACCTGCAGCTCTACCGCGACTACGGCTGCATGCTGCAGACCGGCGGATCCGACCAGTGGGGCAACCTCACCAGCGGCACCGAACTCATCCGCAAAGTGGAGGGCAAGACGGTCCACGCACTGGGCACTCCGCTCATCACCAACGCCGACGGCACCAAGTTCGGCAAGAGCGAAGGCAACGCCATCTGGCTGGACGCTGCCATGGTCAGCCCGTACACCTTCTACCAGTTCTGGCTGAACACCGCGGATGCCGACGTTGTGGACCGGCTGAAGGTGTTCACCTTCCTGACCCGTTCCGAGATCGACGAACTGGGTGCGTCGGTCGCCGAGCGTCCCTTTGCCCGCGAGGGACAGCGGAAGCTCGCCTACGAAGTGACCTCCCTGGTCCACGGCGTCGAAGCCACTGAAAAGGTCATTGCCGCCTCCGCTGCAGTCTTCGGCAACGGCGACCTGTCTGTGCTGGACGAGCAGACGCTTGCCGCGGCAACCGCGGAACTGCCGTCCGCTTCGGTGGATGGGACCGGCCTGGGCATCATCGACCTGCTGGTGGCATCGGGGCTGTCGGACAGCAAGTCCGCAGCGCGGCGGGTCATCGGGGAGGGCGGCGCCTATGTCAACAACGCCAAGGTCTCCGATCCGGACGCGGTAATCTCTCCGGCCCAGCTGCTGCACGGCAAGTACCTGCTGCTGCGCCGCGGCAAGAAGAACCTGGCCACGGTCCAGGTAACGGGCGCCTAGCACCGGAACTCACCAAATGCACGCTTCTCCGCGGCCGATTTGCACGGCCGTGGGGGAGCGTGTATTGTCTTTTGAGTCGCCGCCGCTGAGCGGGGACAAACCCCCTTTACTGAGAAGCAATTCTTCAACTGCAAAGCACGAATGAAGAAAAGCTTCCGTTAGTGCTGGGCGGATTCATTCATTGAAGTGAATATCGGGTGAATAACCCGGATTTGCAAAGTGAAAATGAATGAAATAAGATGGAAACATCGCAGCGAAGAAAAGCGAAACACAAATTCGGATTACTGAATCGGAATTGTTTCGCAAAGTATTCGAATGTGTCTGTTGTTTGAGAACTCAATAGTGTGCCAAGTTTATTGATACCGATTTTTTGTTGAATTGGTTGAATTGCCGGGCCGTGCCGCCTCCGTG
>NZ_JBHTZA010000036.1:0-3136 GCF_042790555.1 Arthrobacter sp. NPDC056727
GGCCGGCAGCGCATGCCGGCCTCCCGCCGTCGTGGTTCCGCAACGGCCCTGTCAACGTGAGGCAGGCTCAACCGCCCGGGTGTTCAACCGCCGGCGGTTAGTGCAGCCCCATCGCTTCGCGCACTTCGTCGAGGATGTGGTGCATGGCGTTCTCCGCCGCCGTAGCGTCCCCGCCGGCTACCGCGGCGGCCACTTTCTCGTGCGCGTCGAGTGCCTCGGGCCGGGGCTTGAACGGCATGAGCCCCTGATGGGTCCGGCTCGCGAGCACCTCCGCCACCATCCCCTCGAGGGCCCAGAACATCTCGTTGCCGCAGCTCCTCAGCAGCAGCCGGTGGTAGGCGATATCGGCCTCGAGGAACGCCTCCAGCTCGCCCGCTTCGCCCAGCCGCCGCAGGTCCGCAGCCAGTGACACCAGCTGGCTGCGCTCGGCAGCGCTTGCGCGGCGGGCGGCACCGGCCGCGGCAATGGGTTCGACGGCGATGCGCAGCTCCGTGAGGCTGGCGTACTGTTGGGCGCGGCGTTCGGACGCGAGGCGCCAGCGCACCAGCTTGGGGTCGTACACGTTCCAGAGCTCCGGGCTCTGCACCACAATGCCCACGCGCCGGCGCGAGTAGACCAGGTTCATGGACTCGAGGACCTTCATGGTGTCCCGCGCGACCGTCCGGGATACGCCGTACTCCTGCTGCAGGCCTTCGAGGGTGAGCCGGCTTCCCGGCGCCAGGGCGCCGGACGCAATTGCCACTCCCACGGCGTCAACGACGCGTTCGTGCATCGCGGGTGACAACCCGCCGTCGTACGCGTTGTCCGCGTGGTCTTCTGTCACCGTCGACATGATCCTGCCTTCCCTCAGCGCATAGCGCTCCTCCAGCGTACCGGAAGAAGACGGCAAAGGTATGACCTGTGACACGAAAAGATAGTATCTTTTAGGTGAATTGGTGATACCTTATTCCCAGCGCAGCGCGAGTCGGGCTGCAGATTGAGCTTCTTCCACAAGCCAAAGACGTCTTCTTCGGAGGTAAACATGCTGTATCCAGCCACGCACCTGGTGGTCATGGGCGTTGCCGGTTCGGGCAAGTCCACGATTGCCGCCGCCCTGTCCAAGCAGCTCGGCTGGGCATGCGCGGAGGCGGACGAGTTCCACCCGCAGGCCAACATTGACAAGATGAGCCAGGGCATTCCGCTGCAGGACGAGGACCGCTGGCCGTGGCTGCAGGAGATCCAGAACTGGATGACCGCCCAGGCGCGTGCCGGCCACTGCACCGTGCTGACCTGCTCCGCGCTCAAGCAGACCTACCGCAAGCTGCTGTCCGAAGCCGAAGGCCGCGTGGTCTTTATCCATCTCGACGGCGACGCCGCCCTGCTCAGCCAGCGGATGCAGGGACGCGAGGGCCACTTCATGCCGCCCACGCTCCTGCCCAGCCAGCTGGCCACCCTCGAGCCGCTGACCGCGGAGGAACTCGAATCCGGAAGCCTCCGCCTGGACATCACCCGCACCCCGGAGGACCTGATCACGGCCATCCTGGCCGCACTGCAGCTCCCGGCCGGCCAGTCGCCGTCGGACACCACGCCGTCGGACTCAACCCCGTCGGACTCAGCACCCGGCGCCAACTAGGCGCTCCCCACTTACTTCCCACCCCCCAAGAAATCTGCTTCACCCCAAGAATTACTGCTTCAAAGGAGAACCATGACCATCGAAGGATGGACACAAACGCTGGGCGCAGGACCGCTGCTGCTCATTGCGGCGGTGGCGATCGGCGTCCTGCTGTTCCTGATCATCAGGCTGCGCATGCACGCGCTGCTTGCGCTGATCCTGGTCAGCCTGGGCACCGCGTTCGCCACGGGCATCCCCGCCAACCAGGTGGTCCCGGTGCTCATCAACGGCTTCGGGACGACCCTCGGAACCGTGGCACTGCTCGTCGGCCTGGGCGCCATGCTCGGCCGCATCGTGGAAACCAGCGGCGGCGCGAAGGTGCTGGCCGACTACATGATCGGCATCTTCGGCGAGAAGCGCGCCCCCTTCGCGCTGGGTCTTGCCTCCCTGATCTTCGGGTTCCCGATCTTCTTCGACGCCGGCCTGGTGGTCATGCTTCCGGTGGTCTTCGCCGTGGCGCACCGCCTGGGCGGAGGCGTGCTGCGCTACGGCCTGCCCGCCGCCGGCGCGTTCTCCGTCATGCACATCTACCTGCCGCCGCACCCGGGCCCGGTTTCGGCTTCGGCCTTCTTTGAAGCGAACATCGGCCTGGTGACCATCGCCGGCCTCCTTACCGCCATCCCCACCTGGTACCTCACCGCCTACCTGTACGGCCTGTGGACCGGCAAGAAGCTGGAACTCCCGGTTCCGGAACTCCTGGGCCACGCCACCGCCGAGGCCGAATCCCACCCGCCGCGCTTCCGCACCATCATGGGCCTGCTGCTCCTGCCGCTGCTCTTCATCTTCATCAACACCGGCCTGAATACCGCGGCCGCCTCCGGTGTTCTGCCCGCCTCCGTCAAGAACGAGCAGTGGTTCCAGTTCCTGCGCACTCTGGGCGAGACCCCGGTGGCGCTGCTCATCACGGTGTTCGTGGCGATGTTCGTCCTCGGTGCCCGCCGCGGCGTCAACAACGGCGTCCTGGAGAACCTGCTCGAATCCTCGCTGGGACCGGTCTGCTCGGTCATCCTCATCACCGGCGCCGGCGGCATGTTCGGCGGCGTGCTGCGGACCTCCGGCATCGGCGACGCGCTGGCCGACGTCCTCGGGCACATGGGCATCCCGCTCATCCTGGCCGGCTTCCTGATCTCGTCCATCCTGCGGATCGCCCAGGGCTCCGCCACCGTGGCGCTCACCACCACGGCCGGCCTGATCGCCCCGGGTGTCGCCGCGGCCGGAATGAACGGCATGCAGGTGGCCGCCCTGGTCATCGCCTGCGCCGCCGGCTCGGTGGTTGCCTCGCATGTGAACGACGCCGGCTTCTGGATGGTGGGCCGCTTCTTCGGCATGGACGTCAAGACCACGCTGAAGACCTGGACCGTCATGGAAACGCTGATCGGCGTGATGGGCTTCGGCATCGCCGCTGCCATCTTCGCGGTGGCCGGGCTGGCTGGTTAGCTGCCTATTTTCTGACTTACGACGGCGGGAGGCCGGCAGATCTGCCGG
>NZ_JBHTZA010000036.1:3165-32637 GCF_042790555.1 Arthrobacter sp. NPDC056727
TCAAGTCCGCGGCCGGGTGCCGGCCAGATCTGCCGGCCTCCCGCCGTCGTACTGCTACCGCTTGCGGTGCTGCTCTGCTTCTTTCACCAGTTCGGTGAGCCAAGGCCGGTGGCCCTTGTGGAAGACCATCCCTTCGGGCAGACCCTGGACCGTAGGCACGGAATTGGCGATGTCTATCGTGATCCGGCCGCCGGCCATGGGCGCGTTGGTGATGTGCAGGTCGCCGTAGGATTCCGGGAGGACCGGATCCATCCAAAAGCCGCCACGGGAAACGTGCGTGTCATACCGCATCAGTGTCGTCACCAGCTGGATCGGGGTTGTGGCGGCCCAGGCTTGTGGTGAACAGGCGGTCGGGTACGGGACGGGCTCGGCGAACTGGTCCCGGCTGAAGCCGCAGAACAGCTCCGGCAGCCGGCCGTCCGAGTATTCGGCAGCCTCCAGGAGTGCTGTGGATATGCGCTGCGCTTCCGCCACGAATCCGTAGCGCATCAGGCCTGCCGCAACGACGGCGTTATCGTGCGGCCAGACCGAGCCGTTATGGTAGCTCGCGGGGTTGTACGCGCCCATGTCGCTGGCCAGGGTTCTTACTCCCCAGCCGCTGAACATCTCGGGTGACATAAGGTGTTCAGCCACCTGCGGCGCCTTGTCCTCATCCACGAGGCCCACCCACAGGCAGTGGCCCATGTTGGACGCACACGCGTCGACCTGCCGCTTCTTGCCGTCCAGGGCGATGGCGTAATACCCGCGGTCCGGGATCCAGAATTGCTCGTTGAACCGCTTCTTCAGTAGCTTCGCACGGTCGGCGAGTTCATCGCCCAAAGGCGTGTCGCCGGCGTCGTACGCTATCCAGGCGCGCGCCATGTAGGCGTCGTAGACGTACGCCTGCACTTCGCAGAGCGCGATAGGGGGCTCGGCCAGCCGGCCGTTGGCGAAGTTGATGCCGTCCCAGGAGTCCTTCCAGCCCTGGTTGATCAGCCCCCGAGGGTTGAGACGCTCATACTCGACGAACCCGTCACCGTCCCTGTCGCCGTAGTCGCGGATCCAGTCCAGGGCACGGTCCGCGTGGGGCAGCAGCCCGGCGATGGTTTCCTTGCCGAAGCCCCAGCGGCTCACCGATCCAAGCACCGTCACGAAAAGCGGGGTGGCGTCGATGCTGCCGTAGTAAACGGACTTGCCGCCGAGCGAAAGCCCGCTGGAGACGTCCAGCCTGACCTCGTGCAGGATCTTGCCCGGTTCCTCCTCGCTCATCTGGTCCACGACGCTGCCCTGCCGGTCTGCCAGCGTTTGCAGCGTGCCCAGTGCCAGGGACGGGTCCACCGGCATCGCCATCTCGGACGCCCACAGCGAGTCGCGGCCGAAAAGGGTCATGAACCACGGCGCACCGGCCGCCACCACAATCCGCTCGGGGTGGTTGGGGTCCTCGATGCGGAGCGCGCCCAGATCGTCGTAGCTGCGCCGGAGGGTCCGTTCGATGGAGTGGTTGGCCATGTGCAGCTTGGGAATCTTGGCCACCCATTCCTGCCGGCGGCGGTCCCGGGGGGACAGTTTCTCCCCGTCAGTGTGGATGAACGACGGCGGGGGAGGACTCGCTGCCTCGGCGCTGGGAACCGCGGTAAGCACGGTACTCCACTGGCTGTGCGGCGCGAGGGACACGCGGTAGGTCAGGGCGTCCTGTGCGACGTCGGCTCCGGGAGCCTGGACCAGAAGCCCCTTCCGGACGTCCTGCCAAACGGCCCGGATGGTCAAAGTATCACCGTCCACTTCCCGGGTTTCTTCCCAGCGTCCCTGGATCCGGGCCTCCTTGACCTCGAAAAGATCTGCGAAATCGGCCTCGGCCCGGACGGAGATGGTGCATTCGGCCGGGTCCGGAGAGTAGTTGCGGATAGTCACCTGCTCCTGGATGCCTGCCCCCACTTCGCGCAGCCGCTCCACGATCAGCGGGCTGTCCGCATACCCATCGGAACGGGTGACGCGGCCGGCAAACAGCGCACGGTACGGTTCCTTCGTCTCCGCGGCCAGCGGTTCCAGCGACTGGCCATTCACGGTGAGGCTCCAGCGGGACAGGATGCGCGTGTCCTGAAAGAAGACTCCGTGCGGATATTCCGGATGGATGTCCCCGTTCGGCAGGGAGATGCAGAAGGACGTGCCTTCCACCAGGGTGATGGTCCCTGCGCCCACAGGTCCGGCAGCAGTGTCAGCGTTCCATCCAGCCATCCCGGCTCCTCCAAGACCGACGCCACGGCGCCTGACCGTCCTGGCCCGGCGGCCGCCGTCGCCAATTCTTGCACCGAAGATACTCTTGCTGGCTCGTCGAGGCCAGAGCTCCGGAAATCCGGATTGACGTCCTCGAGTGGGGCGAGCAGAGGCGGACCCTTCAGAGGGCCTTGAGTGCCTCCGCAAGCCGGGAAATGCCGAGCTCCGTCCGCTCGGGGGTCTGCGAGGCAAAGCACAGCCGCAAGGCGTTGCCGAACTGTCCAGTCACGGAAAACGCGCGTCCGGGGATAAACGCCACACCGTTCTGGACAGCCACGTCAAAGAGTTTCGAAGTGTCGACGTTGTCACCGAAGGTGAGCCACAGGAAGAATCCGCCCTGGGGATGCGTCCATGTCGCCACTCCGCTGAAGTGGTTTTCCAGCGACGTCTGCATAGCCCTCATCCGCTTCTGATATTCCCTTCTGAGCCGGTCCAGATGTGGTTCAAGGCCACCGCGGCGAAGGAACTCGGCCGACAGGAGTTGATTGGGAACATTGGTGCAGGTGTCCATTGTCTGTTTTGCGTCAATGAGTTTTTCTACGATGGCGGGATCGGCGTCCACCCAGCCGACACGCAGCCCGGGAGCGAGAATCTTGGAAAAGGTGCGGACGGAGAAGACGAGCGGATCCCCGCCGCCCAGCTCGCGGAATCCCGGGATGTGCCTGCCGTCGAAACGCAACATGCCATAGGGGTCGTCGTCGATGATGATGCTCCGCCATTCCCTGGCCAGGGCAAGCAGAAGTAGCCGGCGCTTCAGGGACATCGCCGTCCCGGTAGGGTTCTGAAAGTTCGGAATGACGTAGATAGCTTTGGGCCGGCGCCCGGCTTTTTGAACCAGCTCCGGCAATGTCTCCACGATCAAGCCGTCGTCGTCGATGGGCGCTTCCACGATGTCTGCACCATAGGCCAGGAGAGTGGCGCTTCCGTTGGTGTATGTCGGTGCCTCGACGATCACAAGGTCTCCCGGGTCGACAAAGAGCTTGCCCGCAAGGTCCAGGCCCTGCATTCCTCCGCTCGTGATGAGCAGCCGTTCGGCGGACGTGCGTTCGGGAGTCGTTTCCAGGTAGGCAAGGAGTTCGTCGCGGAGGGCGGTTTCGCCTTCAGTGGCTCCGTAGGCGAAAACTCCTGCCCCGTTATTGGCGAGAACGGAACTGTAGATCTCGCTGAAATCCTCGGACGGAACCGCTTCAGCAGCGGGACTCCCCATGGCGAAGCTGACGATATCGTGGGTCTGCCGCTGCAGCAGGGACGTGCTCGAATCGATGATCGAACCGACCAACCCCTTGGTGCGGGCCGCCCACGGGAGAACTTCGGCATTCATGGCTTTCCCCCGCGCTGAGCCAGTTGCTGCAGTTCGCGCGCAACAGCTTCGATGGCGTCGGCTCGCGCGGCTCGCCTGCTCTTCTTTAAGCGTTTCAGTCCCAGGCGTTCGGATCTGGATGAACGATGAGAAGACTCGAGCGGGCGGTAGGAGGGCACAGACTGCCCCTCGGGCCGCAAACCCGCGAGAGGGTCGTGGAAGACCATCTGAACGTTGTTTTCGGACCGATGTACTCCCATGGCCTGCCTAATGGGAGTCGACATCGCCGGAAATCAGCAGGTCGTAGTCATCCTCAACATGGAACAGGCGACGGTCTCCGATTTGGTCTGTCACCCAAATCGTGCGGCCATCTTCAGTCCGTTCATCAACGGAACCCTTGTAGCATTCGACGCCTTGCCGGCAAAGAGTAATGACGTCTCCGCGCTGGAGGGACGTCCACATGGATACACGACGGCTCTGTCGCATTTTGTGCGCCTTTCTGTGGGTTGCCTCGGTGGCCGGGGCCTCTGCACTCGCCATCCCTGGCTCCCAAGGGGCGGTAGGTCCTCCGGGGCTGCCACCAGTGGAAAAACTTCCATTTCAAGCCTATCGTCGATTGTTGACAATTGCTAGGATGAAATCCGTGCCTTCCAACGAGGGCGGGCACCGACGTACAGGGCGCAGCCCAAGAAGGAGCGACTATGGTCAAGGCGACCGTCATGAGCGATGCGACAAGAGCAAACCCGGGGGAGCACAAATCCAAGGAAACCTCGATTACCGCAGGGCAGACCGAGGTGTCCCTACGTCTTTGGGCCAGGGACGACTTCAGGACGGGCATCTGGGAAGTAACTCCGGGAACGTTTAAGAGCACCCGGCCCGGCTACGACGAGATCTGCCAGATTCTGAGCGGCACCGCCACGATCACGGAGCCGGATGGCACCAGCTTCGATATCGGCCCGGGTTCCTTGTTCGTTACTCCTGCCGGCTGGGAGGGCAGTTGGACTATCCACGAGACGCTGCGAAAGATGTGGGTTGTTAAGGACCTTCCGGCCACCGCCGAGTAGTCCTCAAACCGCAAGTGCCCCCGGGCAGCAGCAGCTGCCCGGGGGCACTTGTCCAGAAGGTGTGGCCGAGTGCTGGCCGTGGGTGTCACCTACCTGGTGGCGGTGAGATCCTCCACGGCCTTCTGCATGTGCCGTTTGATGGCGTTCTGAAGTGCCCGTCTGTCGCGTGCTTCCAGCAAGTCCAAGATGTTCTGATGCTCCTGCACGAGAACATCCGCGCGGGGATAGGAGACTTCCAGACTGAGAATGCACATTCGGGACTCGGCGGCCAGTGTCTCGTAAATCCGGATCAGGCGGGAATTTCCTGTGCCTGCAATGAAGGAGGTGTGGAATTGCATGTCCAGCCGTGCGATCGCCTGCCAGTCGGAAACGGCAACCTGCTTCGCCATGTCCTTGATGATTCCCTTCAGCACGTCGCAGGTGTCCGTGATCTGTTCCCGATTCCCGTCCAGCAGCGTATTTGCTGCTGCCGATTCCACGGCCTCGCGGACGGCGTAGATCTCCTTGATGTCCTCGGTTGTAAGCTCCAGGACGAACACCCCGCGGTTGCGGTGATTGACCAGAATCCCTTCCTGGCACAGTCGCTGCAGTGCTTCCCGGAGAGGCCCCCTGGACGTGCGCAGCCGGGTGGCCATGGCAGATTCATTGATCTGCTCTCCCGGCCGGAAGATCCCCTGCACGATTTGTTCCCGCAGCTGATCGGCAATCACCTGGGCCGTGGGCCTGCCTTCCAGGATGAATAGTCCTTCGGTTGCCGCCATTGTCTTTCCTCATCTCGCTCTTCGGCATATTACCTCTACTGCACAGTGCAGGATTTCCGTTCCTTTGTCAGAGCACCTTGTCAGAGCACCTTTTCCAGGAAGGCCCGCGTGCGGCGCTCCTTGGGGTTGGCAAGGATTTCCCTGGCATCGCCGCGTTCGACGATGCAGCCTTCGTCCATGAATAGCAGGGACTGGGAGACCTCGCGGGCGAACCCCATTTCGTGCGTGACGACAACCATGGTCATGCCTTGCTTCGCAAGGTCCTTCATCACGGTGAGGACTTCACCGACCTTTTCGGGGTCCAGGGCGCTGGTGGGTTCATCGAAGAGCATGATCTCCGGGTCCATAGCCAGGGACCGGGCGATTGCCACGCGCTGCTGCTGGCCGCCGGAGAGCTGTGCAGGGTAGTGGTCGCCGAATTCAGCGAGGCCGACGCTGGCCAACAGTTCGTGTGCCCGCCTGGCAGCCTGTTTCTTGTCAGCGCCCTTGACCAGCACGGGGCCGGCCATGACGTTCTCCCCGGCGGTCATGTTGGGGAAGAGGTTGAACTGCTGGAAGACCATGCCGATCCCGGTGCGCTGCAGGGCGAATTCCTTCGGGCTCAGGGCATGGTAGGCGGTGTCGGTTTCGTAGTACCCCAGGTTTTCACCGTTCACTTTCAGCACTCCCGAGTCGACGGTCTCCAAGCCGTTGATACAGCGCAGGAGGGTGGACTTTCCAGAGCCGCTGGGGCCGATGATGCAGCAGATCTCTCCGCTGGCGACGTCCAGATCAATGTCTTTCAGAACCGTCTTGGGTCCGAAGGACTTTCGGATTCCTCGCGCGTGAATAGTGCCATCGGCGTTCACCGGGCTATGCCCTCCTGTTTTGTCAGGGCTGCCCTTTTCGCCTTCCTCGGCAGTGGGGAAGTTGCACGCGAGTACCGATTCTCAAGCCGGGATTGCGGGTAGCTCAGCAGGAGGGTCATCACGAGGTACCAGAGGCTGGCAACGATCAGCAGCGGAATGGTCTCGTAGGTGCGGGCGTAGATGAGTTGCGCGCTCTGGAGCAGTTCCGCCACACCCAGCACACTGACGAGCGACGTTTCCTTGAACATGCCGATGAACTGGTTTCCGGTCGCCGGGATGATCGAGGGCATGGCCTGGGGGATGATGACCTTGCGCATTTTCGTTGAGCTACTCATGCCGAGGGAGTCGGCAGCCTCGATCTGGCCCCTTCCGACGGCGGAGAAGCCGCCGCGGATGATTTCGGCCATGTACGCGGCCTCATTGAGCGAGAGGCCGATGAGGGCTGCGGTGATTGGCGCGATCAAGGCGTTGACGTCGATGGCGGTGCCGATGCCGGTGAACGGAATTCCGATGGTGAGGTTCGGGTACAGTGCGGCGATGTTGAACCAGAAGATGAGCTGGACCAGGACCGGGGTGCCCCGGAACAGGGTGATGTAAACAGCCGCGGTGGCCGCGACAGGTTTTATGCTCGAGGCCCTCATGATCGCCAGCACCAGGCCCAGGAGCGTCCCGAGGGCCATGCTGGCAAAGGTCAGAAAGATCGTGAGCATGAGGCCACGGATGATCGTTTCGTGGGTGAAGTATTTCGCGACCACGCCCCACCTGAAGTTGGAATTGGTCGAAACGGAGACAAGAATGCCCAGCCCAAGCAGGGTGCACAGGGCCCACGCGACGTACTCGAAGGTGCTCCGGCGCCGCAGCCTTGGCTTAAGGGCAGGGTCTGTCGCACCCACTGTTGGCCGCCTCCCTCGACTGGTGAAGTTCAGCACGGCGGGCCTTCAGTTAAGCTTCGCTTCGGTGATGGCGCCTGATTCCAGGCCCCAATTGCCGAGGGACTTCCTGTATTCGCTGCTTTCAAGCACGGACTGCGTGGCCCTCTGCAGTGCAGGAGTCAGCGCCGATCCTTTCTTCAGGCCAATGGCAACGGTGTGGTCCGAGCGGGTATCCACCTGCGGAGACAGGATCGTGAAGGTGTTTGGCTGCTGCTCTTCTGCCCAGACGAGCGAAGCGGTGTCGTAGAAGACTCCGTCGATCCGCTTGGACGCCAGCTGCGTGAGGGCTTCCTGGACGTTGGGGAGCGTAACAGCGTTGATGGCCGGCTTTCCCTTGGAGGTGCAGGTCCACTCCGAGACGTTCGGCAGGTGGGTCAGCTGGCCGGTGGAACCCTTCGTGACGGCAATGTTCCGGCCGCACATGTGGTCATTGCTGATCTGCAGCGGGTTGCCCGCGCTCACGGCAACGGAAAGGCCACCGTTGAAGTAGTCGATCATGTCCAGCACCTTCAAACGTTCGGGCGTTGGCGCCATGGTGGTGACAGTGAAGTCGTAGCGGCCGCCATCGATGCCGGGAATGATGGTGTCAAACGCGGTGTTCTCGAACTTCAGGTTCAGGCCCAGCTTCTTGGCCACGAGGCGGGCGACGTCCGGGTTGAGGCCGATCGGAGTCACGTTATCGTCAGCAAGGAACGTGGTGGGCGGGTAGTGCAGGTCCATGGCCACCGTCAGTTCGCCCTTGTCCTTGTAGGACTGAGGCAACAGCTTCACTGCGGCAGCATCAGGCTGGACGCCTTCGGAGATGTCCGCCGTATTTGACGTCTTGGAGCCGTCGGCCTCCGAATCACTGTTGGGCCCCGAGCCACACGCGGTAAGCGCCAAGACAATCGCCAATGCTGCAACTGCGCTCTGGACCTTGGTTCTGATCCTCATCGGTGCTTCCCTTTGCGACGGCGGTGCCGGACTTGTGTTCCCACCTTTCCGCGCCGCTTCCTATCCCATAATGCAACCACTCGGATCGCGGATCGTCGACAATTTGCAGAAAAGTTTTTCAACTAACCTTGGCCGCTCCCCGCCGTTTGTCCGGTCCTCTCTCGATGCTGCACAAAACAAAGAGGTGGCCCGGTCCGTTGGACCGTGCCACCTCTTCGTTGGAATTGCCCTTCGAGGGGATCTCTAGGCGGTGATATCGATGTGTTGCGTGGTTGCGGTGAGGTCCTCCACACCCTTCTGCATGTGCCGCCTGATGGCGAGCTGGAGTCCCTTTCGGTCCCCTGCCTCCAGCAGGTCCAGGATGTTCTGGTGCTCCTGCACCAGGACATCCACCCGCGGGTAGGAGACTTCCAGGTTGAGAATGCACATCCGCGATTCCGCTGCCAGGGTCTTGTAAATCCTGATCAGGCGTGTGTTGCCGGTACCGGCTACGAAGGCGGTGTGGAACTCCATGTCCAGTCGGGCAATCGCCTGCCAGTCAGACACAGCTACCTGCTTCACCATGTCCCCGATGATTCGCCGCAGCACCTCGCAGGTGTCGTTGATGTCCTCCTGCCCGGCGTCGAGGAGTATATTCGCAGCGGCTAATTCCACGGACTCACGGACGGCGTAGATCTCCTTGACGTCCCCGGTTGAAAGCTCAAGGACGAACACTCCGCGGTTGCGGTGGCTGACCAGGATCCCCTCTTGGCACAGACGCTGCAGCGCTTCCCGGAGAGGCCCCCGGGAAGTGTGAAGCTGGCTGGCCAGGAGAGACTCGTTGATCTGCTGTCCTGGACGAAAGGTTCCCTGGACGATTTGTTCCCGCAACTGATCCGCTATCAGCTGCGCCGTGGGCCTTCCCTCCAGTATGAACAGTCCCTCTGGTGCCGCCATTGATATCCCCTCATCTCACTTTTCGGCATTTTGCATATTTTTTAGACGGCTATTGCCGTGTACTTGTACTCGAGAAATTCTTCAATGCCGAGCTTGCCGCCTTCCCGGCCCAGCCCCGACTGCTTAACTCCACCAAAGGGAGCTACCGGGTTGGACACGAGGCCTGTATTGAGGCCGACCATTCCTACTTCCAGTTCTGCGGAGAAGCGCAGGGCCTTGTCCATGTTCTCAGTAAAGACGTAGCCAACGAGGCCCCAGGCCGTGTCATTGGCCATCCGGAGCACTTCATCCTCGCTGTCGAAGGAAGTGATGGCCGCTACCGGGCCGAAGATCTCCGTGGTCATCAGGTTCGATTCCAGCGGCACGTCCACCATGACCGTGGGGGAGTAGAAGTATCCGGGACCCACCGGACGGCTTCCGCCGGTCACGACGCGAGCACCCTTGGCGACAGCATCCGCCACCAGGCTCTCGACCTTGTCCAGGCCCTTTTGCTCGATGAGGGGACCCACGTCCGTTCCCTCCAGGGCGCCGTTGCCTACACGCAGTTCCGACATCCTCTTGGCGAACTTTTCACCGAACTCCTCGACTACTGAGCGGTGCACGAAGAAACGGTTCGCGGCTGTACAGGCTTCACCCATGTTCCGCATCTTCGCCTTCATGGCGCCATCGACGGCCTTCTCGATGTCCGCGTCGGCGAGGACAATGAACGGAGCATTTCCACCCAGTTCCATGGAGGAGCGCATGACGTTCTCCGATGCCTGGCGCAGCAGCAGTTTGCCGACCTCAGTAGAACCCGTGAAGCTGATCTTCCGGGCGATGCCACTGCTGGTCCAGTTCTCCACCACGGTGGCTGCGCTGGACGTGGTCACGACGTTCAGGACCCCGTCGGGCAGACCTGCCTGCTTGAAAATGTCCACCAGGGCCAGGGACGTCAGCGGGGTCAATTCGGCAGGCTTGAAGACCATGGTGCAGCCGGCCGCAACCGCAGGGGCGATCTTGCGGGCACCCATTGCCAGCGGGAAGTTCCACGGGGTCACCAAGACGGTGGGACCAACCGGTTCCTTGGTGATCAGGATGCGGGTCTTGCCGTCTACCGAGGTTGTGCTATCTCCGCCGATTCGAACGGCCTCCTCGGAGAACCAGCGCAGGAACTCGGCGCCATAGGCTACTTCGCCCTTTGCCTCGGCAAGGGGCTTTCCCATCTCCGCGGTCATGATGGCGGCCAAACGATCGGTGTTGGCAATCACCAGTTCAAAGGCACGTCGTAGGATATCGGCCCGCTGGCGGGGTGAGGACTTGCCCCACTCCGACTGGGCACGCCCTGCTGCCTCGATGGCCAGGGCTGCGTCTTCAACCCCGCCGTCGGCCACATGGACGATGATTTCATTGGTCGCGGGGTTCTCGACCGGAAACGTGGCAGCTCCGGTGGCCTTTCGCCAGGCACCGTCGATGAACAAGTCTGTATGTAGGGTGTTGGGGTCAAATGAGAGGCTCATTGTCACACTTTCAGTGATGGCAGGAAGGGACCTCGCGGGGCGGAGTCTGGATCCGCTGCCGGCGGCGAGGTCCGGGTCTTGGTGTATTAGGAGGTGGCTGCTTTCAGCGCCTGGGTGAACCTGGAGAGACCGCTCTGGATCTCGTCGCTGCTGACGTTGAGGGCCGGAATAATCCGGATGACGTTGCCATGGGGGCCGCAGGTGAGGAGCAGGAGCTCTTCCTTGACGGCGGCCTGCTGGACAGCCAGCGCTGTAGCGGCATCGGGAGTGTTATCCGCAGCGGTGAACTCGAGGGACTGCATCAGTCCCCGGCCCCGCACGTCCCCGATTGCCGCGAACTCGGGCTTGAGGCTTTCGAGCCCGATGCGCAGTTCATCGCCCCGCACCAGCGCATTGGACACCAGGTTCTCGCGCTCTATGACGCCCAACGTTGCCACGCCTGCCGCGGCAGCGACGGCGTTTCCACCGTAGGTGCCGCCCTGGGAGCCAGGCCATGCCTTGCCCATCAGCTCCGCCGAGGCGGCAATCGCCGAGATGGGGAATCCGCTGGCGAGGCCCTTGGCGGTGATGACAATGTCCGGCCGGATGCCCGCCCAGTCATGTCCCCAGAATTTTCCGGTGCGCCCGACGCCGGCCTGGACTTCGTCAATGATGAGGACGATGCCATGCCGGTCGGCGCGCTCCCGCAAGCCCTGCAGGAAAGCAACAGGTGTGGGGATATAGCCGCCGTCGCCGAGGACGGGCTCGATGATGAAGCCTGCCGTATCACTTGGGCTGCTGATGCTGACCAGGAGGTGGTCCAGTTCCTTCAGGGCAAAGGCAACCGCTGTTTCTTCATCCCAGCCGTACCGGTAGGCGTGCGGGAAGGGTGCAATGTGCACTCCGCCCATCATCGGGGAGAACCCGGAACGGAATTTGGTGCCTGCGGTGGTAAGGGAGGCCGCTCCGACAGTCCTGCCGTGAAAGCCGCCCTGGAACGAGATGATGTTCGGCCGGCCGGTGGCCATGCGGGCGAGGCGCACTGAGGCTTCCACGGCTTCGGAACCGGAGGTGGCGTAGAAGACACTGTCCAGCCCCGCGGGCAGGAATTCTCCCAACTTGTCTGTGAGCTCAAGCAGGGGCTTGTGCATCACGGTGGTGTACTGGGCATGCACAATCTTGCCCACCTGTTCGCGGGCTGCAGCGACGACGTCCGGATGGCAGTGACCTGTGCTGGTAACGCCGATGCCGGTGGTGAAATCGAGGTACTTTTTCCCGTCGGTGGCGTGGATCCAGGAGCCGGCTGCGTGATCAACGACGACCGGCGTTGCCTGCTTAAGGATGGGGCTAAGAGTTGCCATGGCTTCATACTTTCTCAGAATGTGTAGATTGTCAACAATTTGCGATCCGATGAAAATCGACAATTGCCGAACGGGAGTGGGTGGTCAGTTAGATGTGAAACGCCGGGGCCTGACGAAATCCAGGCCCTCGAAGGAGCGTTTGCCCAGGGCCTCGTGGGCGGCAATCTCGCCGTACCCCGAGGCCATTTTGAAGCCCGCCCCGGAAAAGCCGGTGGCGCAGTAGATCCTGTTGCCTTCGTTTAGGCGGCCAAGCAGCGGATTCCCGTCCTGTGTGTAGAGGTCCGGGAACGCGTCCGAGCGCACGATATTTGGAAACAGCCCGGGGAAGAATTCGGTGACGGTTTCCGTGGTTTCGGTGATTTCTGCCGGGGTGAGTTCTCTTGGCACTGAGTCCGCGGACGGTGTTGTTGCGCCGCGGCCGTCCAGAGTTGCTTTGACCGTGACGCCGTCGACGGCGGGTGCGCCGTACATGGAGCGGTCCCCGGAGATGCGGATGAAGACGGGAAACTTCTCCGGCGAGAACTCGGCTGCGTCCCGGGCGACAAACCAGGTCAGGAAGATCCGTCGGGTTTCCGTTGCCGCCTTCAGGTAGTCGGGCATGAGCCGTTGCGACCAGCCGCCGGACGCAACGATGACATTCTCGAAGGTCCAGGACTTCGCGCCGGAGGTGACGACCACGCTGTCTTTGGTTTCGGTGATTGCGTCGATCGGGGTGTTGGCGTGAACGGTGGCCCCGTTGGCCTGGGCGGCGGCGACTGCCGCCGTCACTGCACGGTCGGTGCGCAGGGCGCCGGCGTTGGGGTCGTAAACGGCGACGTCGTCGTCGCGGAGGTTGTGCTGCGGGTAGCGTTCTGCCATGGCTTCGCGGCTGAGGAGTTCGTGCTCGGCTCCGTTGAGCCGCGTGGTTTCCAGCAGCGGCCGGATGTAAGGGCCGTCGGCTGTTCCGATGGAGAGCCCGCCGCAACGGGTCAGGATGCTCTGGCCGGTTTCGGCCTCGAGTTCTGCCCAGAGGCTGCGGGAGCGCTTAAGGATGGGGTAATAGTCGGGGATCCCGCGGTAGAGCATGCGGAACAGGCGGGTGTCCCCGCCCACCGCGCTTCGCCCGTGAGCGGGCGAGGCGGCCTCGAATCCGACCACCGAGTCGGACAGGCGGGATGCCTGCCACAACGCCATGCATCCGATGCTGCCCAGGCCGATAACGGCCAGCTTGCCATCCGTCATTTAGATCACCTTGTCCAGGAAGGCCTGGGTGCGGGGTTCCTTGGGATTGCGAAGGACTTCCCTGGCATCGCCGCGTTCGACGACGCAGCCGTCATCCATGAAGATCAGGGAGTCAGCCACTTCGCGGGCGAAGCCCATTTCGTGCGTGACAACCACCATGGTCATGCCCTTCTTGGCCAGGTCCTGCATCACCATGAGGACTTCGCCGACTTTTTCGGGGTCCAGGGCGCTGGTGGGTTCATCGAAGAGCATGATCTCCGGGTCCATAGCCAGGGACCGGGCGATCGCCACGCGCTGCTGCTGCCCGCCGGAAAGCTGGGCCGGGTAGCAATCGCCGAAACCGGCCAGGCCGACGCTGGCCAGCAGCTCGTCTGCCCGCGCCGCGGCCTGTTTCTTGTCAGCGCCCTTGACCAGGACGGGGCCGGCCATGATGTTTTCCCGGGCGGTCATGTTGGGGAAGAGGTTGAACTGCTGGAAGACCATGCCCACCCTGGTGCGCTGCCGGGCGAGTTCCTTCGGCCTGAGCGCGTGGTAGGCAGTGTCGGTCTCGTAATAGCCGAAGTTTTCACCGTTCACTTTCAGGACTCCGGTGTCGACGGCCTCCAGGCCGTTGATACAGCGCAGGACGGTGGACTTTCCAGAGCCGCTGGGGCCGATGATGCAGCAGATTTCTCCGCTGGCGATGTCCAGGTCGATGTCCTTTAGGACGGTTTTGGATCCGAAGGACTTTCGGATTCCACGGGCATGAATGGTGCCGTCGGTACTCATGGGGCAATACCTTCCGGGTCGGTCAGCACAACCTTTTTCGCCTTCCGGGGAAGCCTGGAGGTTGAACGGGAGTATTTTTGCTCAAGCTTGGATTGCGGGTAGCTCAGCAGGAGGGTCATTACGAGGTACCAGAGGCTGGCGACGATGAGCAGCGGAATGGTTTCGTAGGTGCGGGCGTAGATGAGCTGGGCACTTTGGAGCAGTTCCGCGACGCCGAGAACGCTGACGAGGGACGTTTCCTTGAACATGCCGATGAACTGGTTTCCGGTCGCCGGGATGATCGAGGGCATGGCCTGGGGAATGATGACCTTGCGCATCTTCATTGCCCCGCTCATTCCCAGCGAGTCAGCAGCCTCGATCTGGCCCTTGCCCACGGCGGAGAAGCCGCCGCGGATGATCTCGGCCATGTAGGCGGCTTGGTTCAGGGTCAGCCCGATCAGGGCTGCGGTGATGGGTGCCATCAGGGCGTTCACGTCGATCGCGGTGCCGATGTTAGTGAACGGAATTCCGATCGTCAGGTTCGGGTACAGCGCGGCGATGTTGAACCAGAAGATGAGCTGTACCAGGACCGGGGTGCCACGGAACAGGGTGATGTAGACGCCCGCCGTCGCTGCGATCGGCTTGATGTTCGAGGATCTCATGACGGCAAGCGCCAGGCCCAGGAGCGTCCCGAGGGCCATGCTGGCAAGTGTCAAAAAGATCGTAAGCATCAGGCCACGGAGGATGGTTTCATACGTGAAGTACTTGGCGACCACGCCCCACCGGAAATTGGAATTGGTCGAAACCGAGATGAGAATGCCCAGTCCGATGAGGCTACATACAACCCACGCGACGTACTCGAAGGTGCTTCGCCGGCGTAGCCGTGGTTTAAGGGCTGGATCCATCCCACTCATTGTGGTTTCACTTCTTTCGATAATCACTGACTGCACGGAAGTACCCCGCTAGTTGAGTTTGGCGTCGGTGATGGCCAGATCGTTGAGGCCCCAGTTGTCGAGGGACTTCTTGTATTCGGGGCTTTCAAGTACGGACTGGGTCGCTGCCTGCAGCGCCGGGGACAGCGGTGATCCCTTCTTCAGGCCAATGGCAACGGTGTGGTCCGAGCGGGTATCCACCTGCGGCGTGAGGACCGTGAAGGTGTTCGGCTGCTGGTGGTCCGCCCAGACCAGCGCCGGAGTGTCGTAGAAGACTCCGTCGATCCGTTTGGAGGCAAGCTGCGTGAGGGCTTCCTGGACATTGGGGAGCGTAACGCCGTTGATGGCCGGCTTGCCCTTGGAGGTGCACGTCCACTCCGAGATGTTCGGAAGATGCTTCAACTGGGCGTTGGAACCCTGGGTGACGGCGATGTTCTTACCGCACATATCGTCATTGCTGATGTTCAGCGGATTGCCGTGGGCCACGGCCACCGAGACGCCGGTATTGAGATAGTCGATCATGTCCAGGACCTTCAGCCGTTCGGCGGTGGGTGACATGGTGGTGGCAGTGAAGTCGTAGCGGCCGCCGTCGATGCCGGGAATGATGGTGTCAAACGCGGTGTTCTCGAACTTCAGCTTCAGTCCCAGTTTCTTGGCCACGAGGCGGGCGATGTCCGGGTTGAGGCCGATCGGGGTCACGTTATCGTCGGCAAGGAACGTGGTGGGCGGGTAGTGCAGGTCCATGGCCACCGTCAGTTCGCCCTTGTCCTTGTAGGACTGCGGGAACAGCTTGACCGCGGCAGCGTCAGGCTGGACGCCCTCGGAAGTGTCGGCAGTGTTCGAGGTCTTGGAATCCGCCGCAGCCGTGCCTCCAGTGGCCGATCCGCCACAGGCGCTCAAAGCCAACAGGACGGCAAGTCCCGTGGCGGCGGTTTGGACTTTGCTTCTTGTCTTCATGGTGCTTCCCTTCGATTGGTTCCAACTGAGGTTCGTCTGGAACGGGTGCAGTATTTCCAGGACCTTCCGCTTGTCTTGCCATGCTGTCGGCAGAGGCGAGGTGGTGCTGGCGCTTGTTGCTTCATGCGGTGTGATCCGGATCTCGTTCGGCATCCAAGAGCAATGCAACTCCTTCGATCGCAGATTGTCAACAATTGACGATGAAAAAAATCAGTCGTTTTTGTAGGCGGTGTTGTTGAGAAAGAGTCTCAGTAGAAACTGTTGACAATTTACAATTTTGACGCCTACAGTCGAGAACAACGGGCTGAGGAGTCTTCCGGCTCGGAAGAAAATCCGGCAGCCCGGACCAGCAGCTGATGGCCAACAATCCGGGCCTCGCATAAAATCTCAATGAACGGACGAATCATGGCAGACACGAACTTCCGGCCGAAGTACATCTCTTTTGATATCTACGGCACGCTGATCAACTTCGACATTGATCCCACCACGCGTCGCCTGCTTGATGGCCGCATCCCTGAAGAGCAGTGGCCGGCCTTCAAGAAGCAGTTCCGCGGGTACCGCTTCGACGAGGTCCTTGGCGACTACAAGCCCTACGAGCAGATCCTTCAGGATTCCTTTGACCGGGTGTCCAAGCGCTGGGGCATCGGGCCAACCGAAGGTGCCGGCGCACAGTTCGCTGAGGCTGTCCGCGGCTGGGTTGCCCACGAGGACGTGCCGGCCCCGCTGAAGACCATGGGCGATAACTACCAGCTGGTGGCTCTGTCCAACGCGGACGACAGCTTCCTGGACATCAGCATTCCGAAGCTCGGCGCGGACTTCCACGCCGTCTACACCGCTGAGCAGGCCCGGGCCTACAAGCCGCGCTACCAGGCCTTCGAGTACATGCTGGACACCCTGAACGCCAAGCCGGAGGACTTCCTGCACGTCTCCTCGCACACACGGTACGACATGCATCCGATGCACGACATGGGCTTCCGCAACCTCTGGATGCTGGACCGTGGCTACGACCCCATCGGCCCGGGCTACGACCTCAAAGTTGCCAAGTCCCTGGACGAGATCAACAAGCACCTCGGTCTCTGAACCGACGTCGAGGCGAAAGGTCACACCATGAAACTCGTTCCCTATTGGCTGGACACAGCCGAGCCCTCCGGTGACTACCGGCGCACCCCCGTGCCGGAGAACGTCGACGTCGCGATCATCGGCGCCGGCTTCACCGGGTTGTCCGCAGCGCTGGAATTTGCCAAGCAGGGCGCGAGCGTTGCGGTCTTCGAACGCCACACCGTCGGCTGGGGCGCGTCCGGCCGCAACGGCGGCATGGCCACCACCGGCCTGGCCATCGGCTTCAGCACCGCGGTCAAGCGCTACGGCGAGGCCCGCGCGGTGGAGTACTTCCGCGAGTACAACGACGCGATCGAGAGTATCGAGAAGATCGTCCACAACTATGCGATTGACTGCGACTTCAACCGCTTCGGCAAGCTCTCCCTGGCCTTCCACGAGTCGCACAACGACGGCTTCCGGAAGTCCCAGGAGCTGCTGGCCAAGCTCGTGGACCACCACGTCACGTTGATCCCGAAGTCCGAGATCCACTCCGAGATCGGCACGGACTTCTACAAGGGCGCGATGATGGACCCGCTCGGCGCGGGCCTGCACGTGGGCAAGTTCTCCCACGGTCTGGCCGGGGCGGCCGTCAGTGCCGGCGCGGTGGTCTGCGAGGACGCGGGCGTGACCGAGCTCAAGCGCATCAACGGCACGGTACACGACGTGCACACCACCCGCGGGATCACCCGGGCCAAGCAGGTCCTGGTCGCCACGAGCGGCTACACCGGCAGCGTCACCCCGTGGATGCAGCGCCGCGTGATCCCCGTGGGCAGCTTCATCATCGTCACCGAGCCGCTGCCCGAGGACGTTGTGAACCGGATCCTGCCGAACCGGCGGATGGCCTCGGACAGCAAGATGCTGACCTACTACTTCCGGATCACTCCGGACAACCGGCTCCTCTTCGGCGGCCGGGCCCGGTTCGCACTCTCGAGCCCGGACTCCGACGTCAAGAGCGCCGAGATCCTGCGCAAGGCCATGCTCGACCTCTTCCCCTACCTCTCCAACGCCAAGGTGGACTACATCTGGGGCGGTCTCGTGGACCTCTCGATGGACCAGATGGTTCACGCCGGCGAGCACAATGGGCTCTTCTACTCGCTCAACTACAGCGGCCACGGCGTGCAGATGGCTGCTCACATGGGCAAGCGCATGGCCCACTACATGGGCGGCGACAAGTCGGCCAACGTGTGGGAAGACCTGAAAAACCCGCCCGTGCCGGGTCACTTCGGCCCGCCGTGGTTCCTGCCTTTAATTGGCGCAGCCGCCAAGATTATTGACCGGGTCAAGTAGGCGAGCGATCACATGACGAAACCCAATACCCTGGCTGAAGCGCGCCCGGAAACAGGGTACAGCCGGGCAGAAATCGCCAACCTTCCCGGCGGTGCCTTCTTCGAGGGCCAATGGCAGACCAGTGACATGGTCCTGGAGATACGCGACCCTGAAGACGGCATTCTGCTTGGCCGGGTCTGCTCCTCATCGCCCCAGGACGTCCGCCGGGCAGTCGACCATATCCATCGTCACCTTCAGGACGCGGACTGGCCCCTGCGCGCCCGCAGGCTGGCCTTGGAGACCGCAGCGCAGCTCCTCGCCGACCAGTCTGATCGATTCGCCCGGATCATCGCCGCGGAGAGCAGCAAGACCATCACCGAAGCAGAGCGTGAGGTTGGCCGCTGCATCGAGACCCTGCGGCTTTCAGCTGCCGCCTCTGGAGAACTCACGGGCGAGACCCTCGGCTTCGAGGACAGCATGGCCGGTGCAGGCAAGATCGGCTGGTACAGCCGGAAGCCGGTGGGGATCGTTGCGGCGATCACCCCGTTCAACGATCCGCTCAACTTGGTGGCACACAAGCTGGGCCCAGCCCTCATCGGAGGCAACGGCGTCGTGCTTAAGCCTTCCGGCCGCACCCCGCTGACCGGGCTGGCGTTTGTCCAATTGCTGCTCGAAGCGGGTGTCCCCTCGGGACGCATTTCCGCGATCGTCTCCGGGCCCGGCGTTTCCGAAGCGCTCGTGGGCGATGAGCAGGTCAACCTGATTTCCTTCACCGGCGGTCCCCGAACTGCGGACCGCATTGCGGCGACCGCGGGTGCCAAGAAGATCCTGTCCGAGCTCGGCGGGAACAACGCAACCATCGTCTGCTCCGATGCGGATGCGGTCCAGGCATCTGATGCCATCGTGGCCGGAGCTTTTGGTGTGGCGGGACAGAACTGCCTCTCGGTGCAGCGTGTCTATGTGCACATATCGCTGTTTGAGGAGGTGCTCGACCGGGTAACCCGCGGCACAAGGGCGCTCAAAACCGGGCCCAAGCTTGACCGCAGCACTGACGTCGGTCCGCTCATTTCCGAGGCGGAAGCCCGGCGGATCGAGGAATGGGTCGAAGAGGCCAAGGCTGCCGGGGCACGCGTCCAGGCCGGGGGGAAGCGGCGGAGTGCCTTCTATGAACCGACGGTCCTGACCGATGTGCCGGCGGAGTGCCGGGTGATCCGCGAGGAAGTGTTCGGTCCGGTCGTCAGCCTCATGCCCTTTATCAGCGTCTCAGACGCTGTCCACGCCGCCAACAGCTCCGACTACGGACTGCAGGCCGGAGTCTTCACCCAGTCCATTGACCGGGCGCTGGCCATCGCAGAAAAGCTGCACGTGGGCGCCGTGGTGATCAACGAGACCAGCGACGTCCGCATCGATTCCATGCCTTTCGGCGGCTTCAAGAAGTCGGGTGTGGGACGGGAAGGCGTCAGGTATGCCGTCCACGAGATGACGGAGCCGAAAAGCACCATTGTCAACCTTGGAGGATCGGGTGCCGGCTGGCGACAGCTGCCGGGCGGCCTGCCGGAACGGAAAACGTCATGAGCACCCACAAGATCGCTGTAATCCCCGGCGACGGCATCGGCAACGAAGTTGTCCCCGCCGCTGTCGACTGCCTTGAGCGCATCGCGGAACTTCACTCCCTGAATCTGGAGTTCACGTACTTCGACTGGGGATCCGAATACTATGCCCGGCACGGCCGGATGATGGCCGAGGACGGGCTGGAGCAACTCGCCAATCACCACGCTATTTTCCTGGGTGCGGTGGGTTCGCCGGAAGTTCCGGACACTGAATCGCTGTGGGGGCTGCTGATCCCGATCCGGCGCGAGTTCCAGCAGTACATCAACCTCCGTCCCGTGAAAACGCTCGACGGCGTTGCGTCACCGCTTGCGGCGAAGCATCCGATCGACCTCCTCATCGTCCGGGAGAACAATGAAGGGGAATATTCGGAGATCGGCGGCCGCATGTACCGTGGGCTGCCCGAGGAAAGTGCCATGCAGACCACCGTCTTCACCCGGCTTGGCGTGCTGCGGGCTGCGCACTATGCGGCGCGGCTGGCTGCGTCCAGGAGCGGGCACCTCACCTCGGCCACCAAGAGCAACGGCATCGTGCACACCATGCCGTTTTGGGACGAGGTCGTAGCCGAAACGATGCGCGAGTACCCGGATGTCACCCTTACCAGCGAACTGGTGGATGCACTTGCCGCGCACCTTGTCCTGAAGCCCTGGACCCTGGATGTCATCGTCGCTTCCAATCTGTTCGGCGACATCCTCTCCGACCTGGGCAGTGCAGCTACCGGTTCCATCGGACTGGCGCCCAGCGCGAACCTGAACCCCGAGGGTGACTACCCGTCCCTCTTCGAGCCCGTTCATGGTTCGGCTCCGGATATCGCCGGGAAGGGCCTGGCAAACCCGGTGGGGCAGATCTGGTCCGGTGCGATGATGCTGGAACACCTGGGCCACCCTGCCGCAGCCGGGCACCTTCAGGCCGCGTTCGAGTCCGCCCTTCGGGACGGCTTCGGCACCCGGGACGTCGGCGGAACCTCGTCGACGTCGGAGTTCACGGCCGCGGTCCTGTCCGCTATCGATGTCCTTGCCGGAAACTACGCGGGCAGTACTGCCGCAACGCCGGCGCGATGACCGTACCGGAGCGCAGACGTCCCGTCGTCGCGACTCTTTACCGGGAGGAGCTGCCTCCCCGTCTGGCGGAGGTCGAGGAGCTTGCGGATGTCCGGCTGACCAAGGCCGACGGACTTGCCGAGGCTCTGGACGGCGCCGACGTGCTGTACCAGTGGCACTCGTTCTCCCCGGCCTTGCGGGAGAACTGGGGCGCGGCCTCGTCCCTGCAGTGGGTCCACGTCACGGCGGCGGGGGTGGGCCAGCTGATGTTCGACGAGCTGGTGGCCAGCGACATCACCTACACGAACTCCCGGGGTGTGCTTAGCCGCGCGATCGCGGAGTTCGCGCTGGGTTTTGTGCTGGATATGGCCAAGGATGCCCAGGGTTCGTTCAGGCTGCAGCAGCAGCAACGCTGGCAGCACCGGCTCACGCGCAAGATCCACGGCCAGAGCGCCCTGGTGGTGGGAGCCGGGTCCATCGGAAGGGAGATCGCCCGGCTGTTCCGCGCCGTCGGCATGGACGTCGACGGCGCCGGCCGGTCCGGCCGCCCCGGGAACACTGACTTCGGCAGGATCCACTCCTCGGCCGGCCTCGCCGGCGTTGTCCACGGCTACGACGTTGTGGTGCTCGCAGCCCCGCTGACCGCTGAGACCCGGGGACTGGTCGATGCCAAGGTCCTTGCCGCTATGAAGCAGTCCGCGTATCTGATCAACGTGGGCCGCGGGCAGCTGGTGGATACCGGCGCACTGACTGAAGCGCTGGCCTCAGGATCCATTGCGGGTGCCGCGCTTGACGTCGTGCATCCCGAGCCGCTGCCAGAAGGCCACGCCCTGTGGGGCATGGAGAACGTCATCATCACACCCCATATGAGCGGTGACACCGACGACCATCTCGATGATCTTGGCAAGCTGTTCGTGGACAACCTAAAACGGTACTGCAGCGGGGAGCCCCTGGAGAACGTCGTGGATAAGGCCCTCGGGTTCGTACCGGCTACTGAACCCTCGCGGACCAACTGAACCATCGATTGCTCCGTAAGGGCCGTTTCGGACGCCTAAAAGGGCCCTCACGGAGCAGCCGACACAGAATCAGCAGTTAAGGAGGCATCATGCCCAGCCTTGCAAAGGCCTATGTGGCAACTTCGCCCACCGCCCCCTTGCAACCCGGCACCGTTGAACGCCGTGAGCCCGGTGAATTCGAAGTACGCATCGCCATCAGGTTCACAGGGATCTGCCACTCCGACATCCATGCAGCGCGGGGCGATTGGGCGAGCGTGACCTACCCGGTGGTCGTCGGGCACGAGATTGCCGGCGTCGTCGAGGCTGTCGGACCCAGGGTGACGCGCTATTCGGTGGGGGACCGTGTGGGCGTGGGCTGCTTTGTGGACTCGTGCCGTGACTGCGCCAACTGCCGTGCCGGCGAAGAACAGCACTGTCTCGCAGGATCCACCAGCACCTACAACTCGGTGGGCCGGGACGGTCTGCCGACAGCGGGCGGCTACAGCACCAGCATCGTGGTGGATGAGAACTATGTGCTGCGGATTCCTGACGGCATTCCGCTGGAGTCCGCCGCCCCTCTGCTGTGCGCCGGCATCACCATGTACTCGCCGCTGCGGAACTGGAACGCCGGGCCTGGGGAGCGCGTGGCAATTATCGGCATGGGCGGGCTGGGCCACATGGGCGTCAAGATGGCGGCTGCCATGGGCGCGGAAGTCACGGTACTCAGTCAGTCCCTCAAGAAGCAGGAGGACGCCCGCCGCCTGGGGGCGCAGCACTACTACGCCACGTCCGACCCCGCCACCTTCGAAGTCCTGGCGGGTCACTTTGATCTGATCATCAACACGGTCTCGGCCGATATCGACGTCGACCAGTACCTTTCGCTGTTGGCTTTGGACGGCACCATGGTTCTCGTTGGCCTTCCCTCGAAGCCCCTGACGCAACGCGCCTGGTCTCTTGTGGCTTTCCGGCGGAACCTAGCCGGATCAAAAATGGGCGGTGTCCGTCAGACACAGGAGATGTTGAATTTCTGCGCAGCCCGCGGCCTCGGGGCAGAGGTCGAGGTCATCCCAGCGAGCAAAATCAATGAAGCCTTCGACCGGGTTATCGGCAGTGATGTGCGGTACCGGTTCGTGATCGATGCAGGCACGTTCTGACACGCACGGGAGAAAAGTGAGGCACACTGGAACTCCTCGACCAGAAGGCGGACCACATTGATTAATCTGCAGCAGGATGCCGAAGGCTTCATCCGGATGAACCGGCATTTTCCGGAGAGCATCCTCGTCTCCGTCACCTTTGCCGACGGTTCCGTGGAGGAGGTTGCGGGCAAACGACTCAACCAGGCCTACGACGAAGCCCTCGCCGAGTTCCGCGCCCAGAACCACCTGGACGCCAAAGGATTCTCGCGCCACCAGAAGAGCCGGACCAACCCCGGAAACAAGGTCGACTTCGTGCGGGTCCAGCCCGGTATCGGAACTGCCCGCTGATCCTACTCGGCGAGGGCCTTGATGACCTCCTTGGCCACGTCCTCGCTGGACTGCGGGTTCTGGCCGCTGATCAGGTTGCCCTCGCGCACCACGTGGCTGGCCCAGTCCGGGCCGGTCTCCACGTTGGCGTCCTTCCCACGCAGCGCCGTCTCCACGAACCACGGCGTGTTCTCGCCGGTGCCGCCGTTCAGCTCCTCGGAGTTGGTGAACGCTGTCAGCTTGCGGCCCGCAAAAGCAAAGGCGCCGTCGTCGGCCGTTGCGCTGAGCAGGCCAGCCGGGCCGTGGCAGAACGGTGCGATGATCTTGCCGGCGCCGTTGGCCTCCACGAGGATCCGGCCCAGGTCCTTGTCCTGGAAGAGGTCAGCCATGGGGCCGTGGCCGCCCGGCAGGACGACGGCGTCGTACCCTGACATGTCGACGTCGGCCAGCACCAGCGGTGCGAACAGGTCCACCTCGATCATGTCCAGGTAAGTGCGGAAGTCCTCCGCCCGCTCCTCGCTGCCGACCGTCTCCGCCAGCAGGCTGAGCTGGTCCACCGTGGGCTTGACGCCGCCGGGAGTGGCGAAGTCCACCGAGTGTCCGGCCTGCTGCAGGGTCCGGTGCGCAACCACCAGCTCCTCGGCCCAGAATCCGGTGGGGTGCCGGCTGCCATCCTTCATGGTCAGCGAATCGGCCGCCGAGACGACCATCAGAATGTTAGCCATTGTCCTTGCTCCTCGTATGTGGATTTCGTGGTTTCGACGGGCTTGGCTTCGCCGGGCTGAACCACCTGCAGGGCTCAGGTGGCCCAGTTCCTCAGCCGCAGCGGCGTTTCCTCGCCTCCGGCCTTCTGCACCAGCACCTGGTTCAGACCGGTCAGCCCGGTTTCGAAGCCGAGGGCGCTGGCCGCCATGTAGAGCCGCCAGATGCGGGCGCGGCCCTCGGAGGTGAGCCGGACCGCGTCGTCCCACTGTTCCTCGAGGTTCTTCACCCAGGCCCGCAGCGTCAGGGCGTAGTGCCGGCGGAGGGCCTCGACGTCGAGCACCTCGAAGCCGCACTCCTCCAGGGCCGTGACCATCGTCCCCAGGCTGAGCATCTCGCCGTCGGGGAAGACATAGCGGGGGATGAACGAATCGGGGTCATCCTCGGTGGGCCCTGCGTTCCAGGAGATGGCGTGGTTGAGCAGCCGGCCGCCGGGCCGCAGCAGGCCGTGGAGCTGCGAGACATACCGGCCCAGCTGCTCGCGGCCGACATGTTCGGACATGCCGATGGAGCTGATCGCATCGAATGGTCCGTCATCCACGTCGCGGTAGTCCTGGACGCGGATGTCCACGTGCTCCGTCAGCCCGGCCTCGGCCACGCGCTTGCGGGCCAGTTCCGCCTGTTCGGTGGACAGCGTGACGCCGACGACGTTTACCCCGTAGCGCTCAGCCGCATGCAGCGCGAAGCTTCCCCAGCCGCACCCCACGTCCAGCACACGCTGGCCCGGCTTGAGCCCGAGTTTCCGGCAGATCAGGTCGAGCTTCTCCTCCTGCGCCGCCTCCAGGCCCGTGGCCTCGTCTGACCAGACGGCGCATGAGTAGACCAGCGACGGGCCGAGGACCAGCCGGTAAAAGTCGTTGCCGACGTCGTAGTGGTGCGAGATGGCGGCGGCGTCCCGCTTCCTGGAGTGCCGCCTCCCGTGCTTCTCCACCTTTGCTTCCTCCGGCGGGGGAGCTGGGTTGGGGCCGAGTGCGCCCAGCCGGACGCCGGTCTTCAGCAGCGTCCACAGTTCCCGCGGCGTCAGCGGAGTGAAGGGGCCCGGTTCGGCGAACTTGCCGGCAGAGCTGAGTGCCGCGAAGGCCGCGAAGATGTCGCCGTGCGCCTTGATCTCCCCGGCGACGTACGCCCGGCTCAGGCCCAGCTGACCGGGCGACCAGAGGATCCTGCGCAGCGCCCTGCGGGAGGTGAATTCGATCAGTGGTGCGTCAGTGGGGCCCGCTTCCGAGCCGTCCCAGGCACGCAGCCGGACGGGTATCTGCTCGTCTCCCGGCTCTCTCGTGCCCGCTGTCCCGCTGCCGAGAACGATGGCCAAGGCCTTGGCCAGACTTGATGCCGCTCCGCCCGTCTTTGCCATCTTCTTTGCCTCTCGTCCGCTGCCCCAGCTCGCCGGGATGCGCCATTGCAGTCCCGTGGGTTTAAGGTACACAAGCCTGCCTGCACCGGACAGGGAGACAACTCTGTCTCGCGGGTGCCGGCCCCGGGCGGCTACGTTCGTCCCCACGAATTCGCCGGAGGCCTGCCCGGCACGCCGGAAGTTTCCGGCGTCCCCGACGCGCTCCGGCGAACTCGGCGACACTGCGCGGCGCCCGGCGAAGGCAGGTCCCGGCTCTGGACCGGATTTCGGGCCGGTGGGATCCTGATCGCAAGCACCATCCTCAAGGGAGGCTGACGGGCCATGGACGATTCAGCGGAAACGCGGCAGAGGCTGTCGGAGCGGATCGATCAGAAGCAGACGGACATCCGCTCGTATCTGGGGCGGCAGCTGCCCCGCCGACACCGGCTCACGGAATTCAGCGTCATCGGCAGTGTGCTGGCTGCCCTGCTGACGGCCGGCCCGGCGTTCGGCGGCACAGAGTTCACGGCATCAGTCCAGGACATGCTGTCCCTGGGCGATGCTTCGCTGGTGTGGCGGACGCTGTGTTTGGGAGCGGTGATTCTGTCCGTCGGCGCGGGCCTGGCCACGAACTTCGCCAACTCCCAGTCTCTGGCCGAAAAGGTCAGTGCCGCGGAGACGGCCATCGCTCAGCTGGAAGGGCTTCAGCTGTCCTTGGACTTCGGCCGCATAGAGACCGACGAGGCAGCGCTGCTGTTCAAGCAGTTTGTTTCCCACGTGGCCTTCGTCGACGCCGTGCCCTCGCGCTGACCGTTTTTGGTAAAACGTACGACGGCGGGTGGCTGGCAAAAGCGCCAGCCACCCGGTTGTGTCTGCTTACCGTTACGCCAGGATGGCGCAGATATCGGTCACCTTCCCCGGACCTTCAAATGCGCTTACCTGGCGTCCCTTATCGTCCAGCACGAAGGTGACGGTGCCCTCGGTGAGGTAGAGCCCTTCCCGGTCGCCTACAGGAACGATGAGGACGTTTCTTCCCGTTGACGTCACAGTCAACAGCCCCGGTTCGCTTGCATCGATGTGGGTTGCCCCCGTGATCACATAGGTGACACTTTCTCCTGTCTTTACATTTGTGAGGGTCACCCGCTGGTTTGGCGCAGTGATGATCGTGGCCCCTCCGGGTAGTTCGTTGACGCCCGACCCGCCAGTAACGCGCGCCTCGACCCGGAAGCCGCAGTCCCGGTTGATAAAGGTGACGTCGGCGGGAGCCGGGGGCGCGGCGGCAACGGGACCGGCACTTATGACTATGCCAAGCAAAAGGGCAGCAAAGAATGAGAGCTTTTTCATGAGAATTCCATCCAAAATAGGTTGGTGATGGCGCGCATCCGAAATGATCATCGGAAATGAGCGCAGCGGATTAGGAGGCTGAGTTTGGCCGTGAATTATGGAGTAAGCGGCTTTCCCGTGGGGAAGCTCGCAAATGAGTTGCCGCAAGGAATAGCGCCATGCGCCGACTTCCCACCCATTTCCCCCTGCGTAAAAGTAGGGGTCCGCTCTCGGCATTATCTTCTCTGATTAATGCCTAGGTGCAGGATATTAGACCCTGATTCTCGCGCTTGGGAAGACAATTTCATTATTTGTCAAGGAATTCGATCTGGTTGTCACCCGCCTGCTCCACCCGGTTCACCCCGCCGTCGCCGGCCCTTAACCCGGCCGGTCAACGATGGCCCCATGACTGCTCTTTCCCGCCGAAACGTCCTCAAAGGTGCCATCGCCGCTGCCGGTGCCGCCGCCGTCGCACCTTCACTGGTTGTCCCCGCCCACGCAGCCCGGCCATCAGCGGTTCCGCTGGTCCGCAGCCGCCTGACCCTGCCGTCCGGCATTTCCACCGGAGACGTCACCACCAACTCGGGCGTGCTGTGGTCCCGCGCGTCGGGCGCGGGACGGCTGGTTGCCAACCTGTTGGCCGTCGACGAGGACGGATCTGCGCTCCGCGGCAGCCGCGCCTTTAGCCGCGTGCTGCGGGGCACCTCGGCCAGCGAGGCCACCGACTTCACCTCGAAGATCCTCGCCCGCGACCTGCCCGCGGGCACCCGCTTCGCGCTGACCATGCACTTCGAGGACCCGGACGGCAACGCGGGCGAGGCCGCCAAAGGCTCCTTCAGCACCGCGCCCGGCTCGAAGGCGAACAGCCTCTGGTCCCGCAGCAACGGGGAGAAGAGAGGCCAGAGCTTCGTCTGGACCGGCGACACCGCAGGCCAGGGCTGGGGCATCAACGAGCAAATCGGCGGCATGCGCGGGTACGCGGCGATGCTTGCCACCAAGCCGGACTTCTTCATCCACTCCGGCGACACCATCTACGCCGACGGGCCCATCGCCGCGCAGGTCACCGAGCCCGACGGCCAGATCTGGCGCAACCTCGTCACCGAGGAAGTCTCCAAGGTGGCCGAAACCCTCGAGGAGTACCGCGGCCGGCACCGCTACAACATGATGGACCGGAACATCCGCGCGCTCTACGCCGAGGTTCCTGTCATTGCCCAGTGGGACGACCACGAGACCCACAACAACTGGTACCCGGGCCAGATCCTCACCGACTCGCGGTACACCGAGCGCCGCGTTGACGTGCTCGCTGCCCGTGGCCGCCAGGCGTGGCAGGAATACCAGCCCATCGCCCAGCTCAGCGACGGCAGCACAGGTTTCGAACCGGCCCGCATCTACCGCAAGATCACCCGCGGGCCGCAGCTGGACGTCTTCTGCCTGGACATGCGCACGTTCAAGGACCCGAACACGGACGGCAAGGAATCGAACCTCACCCACATCCTTGGCGGGGAGCAGGCCGACTGGCTCATCCGGGAAGTCAGCAGGTCCAAGGCCACGTGGAAGGTGATCTCCGCAGACCTCCCGCTCGGCATCATCGTCCCCGACGGCCCCGCCGCGCAGGAGTCCCTCTCCAACCGCGACGCCGGCGCCCCGTTGGGCAAGGAACTCGAGATTGCGCGGGTCCTGTCCGCGTTCAAGCGCAACCGGGTTAAAAACGTGGTCTGGCTCACCGCTGACGTCCACTACTGCGCCGCGCACCACTACTCGCCGGAGCGCGCCGCCTTCCTGGACTTCGACCCCTTCTGGGAGTTCGTGGGCGGCCCCATCAACGCCGGAAGCTTCGGCCCCAACCAGATGGACGGCACGTTCGGCCCCGAGGTGGTCTTCTCCCGTGCAGGCGCCTACGCCGGCGAGTCACCGCGCAGCGGCGAAAGCCAGTACTTCGGGCATGTGGACCTCGGCGAGGACGACGTCTTCTCCGTCACCCTCCGCAACGCCAACGGCACGGTGATCTTCCGCAAGGACCTGCACCCGGAGCGCTGAGCCCGCTGATTGAGCCTGCCGGGATCTGGCCGGTCCCGGCCGGCTCAATCCACCGTAACCTCGGGCTGCTGCTGTGCGGCGCCCGGGGGCTGGTATTTGATCTGAGCTGCCTGCCGCATGGCGTCCATGGCTTCCTCGACGGTCAGGAGCACTGTTGTTTCGAACGAAGCCAGTGCCCCGCCGCCGCTGATCGCCACCGCCACTGCGGCCATGGACACGTTGTCCGGAGCCTCCCAGAGGTTGTAGCCGTCGTGGGTGCCGAAGGAGTACCAGAATCCGTGGAGCTTCCCGCCCACAGATTCGATGTAGGCTTTCGCGGCCGTTCTCCGGTCCTCGGGATTGCTGGCCAGCCGTGCCCAGGTCTCCGGGGTGTAGCTGAATCTGGATAGATAGAGCGGCATCGTCTGGTCCTTTCGTTCGCTCCCGGAACCGGGATTTACCCAGAATGGCAGGGCGCCGGGCGGCGGGCAACGGCGGGCGTTTCCATCCCGGGGCCGTCGGCTGAGGTGGTAGCCACGTGGCCTGACCAGTGGGACGATTCCACTATGAGCGAGTTTTTTCCGGATCACGGGCCGCACCAGCACGCGCATGCGGCACCCACCACCCAGCAGATGCGCACCATTGGCCAGCGCCGCCGGGACGCGGAAGAGAAGCTGGAACAGCACCTTCAGGAAGCCCGGCACAAAGACGAGTCGCACCATGGTGCGCCCATCACGCAGGCGGTTCCGCTGATCGACGTCGCCGGCCAGGACGACGGCGGCCTGGCCGCCGATAACATCGACCCGAACCCGGGACGGTAATCACGACGGCGGGTGGCCGGCTGACAT